>JBEAVZ010000404.1:0-7857 GCA_041160645.1 Acidobacteriota bacterium | reverse complement strand
CCCCACTCCGCGACCTCGCCGAGACCGGCGCCGCGGATGGAGATGATCCGCTCCTCTTCCGGCTGAACGGTTCGCCGTACCTGGCCTGGCCGCGGCTCGCTTCCGCCGCCACACGGGCGTGGAATCCCCGTGGAGATCAGCCCGCTCAGGTCGCGGCCATCCTCTTTCCCGGGCTCGACCCGGCGGCGAGCTCCGCCTACGAGAAGGTTCTCGCGACGACCCCGGATTGCCGTGCCAATCCCACTGGCCACGCGGCAACGGCGCTCGACCAGCTTCCGGTGACCGGCCACCAAAAACTCTCGCTCTTCCGTGGCGCACTGCGGCAGCACTTGAAAGAAGCCACACCGCGTGGCCGCGATTTCTGAGCGCCCGCGCGGCCACTTCCAGCCAGTGGGCGGATCGGTTTCTCCGATCCCCGGCCGATTTGATATGATGTCAGCGCACGATTGCCCAATAAACCGCAGTAAATCGGAGGATAAACCTGAATCATGTCGTTAATGCTGGCTGAAATCGAACAACAACCAGAGGTCATCGAACGGACCATCAACCGGGAAGGTCCAAAGATTGCCGCCTTTGGCGCGCGGCTCAAAGCCAAACCACCACGTCTGATCGTCCTTGTCGCCCGTGGCAGCTCGGACAATGCCTGCCTCTTCGGGAGATACCTGCTCGAAATGTCGACGGGCATCCCGGTCTCCCTCGCGGCGCCTTCGGTCTGCACCCTCTACAAATCCAAACTGGATCTGCGCGACACTCTCGTGATCGGCGTCTCCCAGTCGGGCGAGGGCGTCGACATCAACATGGTCCTCACCAGTGCGAAGAAGGCCGGGGCGACGACGCTGGCGATCACCAATGAGGCCCAGTCGACCATGGCCGGCCTCACCGATGAGACTTTTCTGATCCACGCCGGACGCGAGAAGAGCGTGGCGGCCACGAAGACCTACACCGGTCAGCTGCTGATCTTCCACCTGCTCGCGCGGGCCATGAGCAACTCTCTCGCCAACCTCGCGGTCGAGCGGATCCCGGAACTGGCCGCCCAGTCCCTGACCCTCAAATCACAGATCCAGGAGCTGGTCCAGCGCTATACCTTCATGGAAAAGTGCATCGTCATCGGGCGCGGACTCAACTACTGCAACGCCTTCGAGTTCTCGATCAAACTCATGGAGACCTGCTACATCGTCGCCGAGCGCTTCTCCGGGGCCGACTTCCTCCACGGACCGATCGCGCTGATCGCGCCCCGCTTCCCGGTCTTTATGATTGCGCCCCCGGGGCCGACCCTCAAGGGTTCACGCGAGATTCTTGCCAAACTGAATGGCCTTGGCGCAGAGACGCTGGTCGTCTCGAGCGAAGAGAGCGTCTGCAAGCAGGCCACCCGCGCCATCAAGCTGCCGGAAAAGGTCGACGAACTGCTTTCGACCATCCCCTATGCCATTCCGGCCCAGCTCTTTGCCGGTTATCTCGCCGCCGAGCGCGGACTCTCACCAGACAAGCCACGCTCACTCGAAAAGGTGACCCGGACGATCTGATCCGCGTGACCGCCTGAGCCAGAAAAGTATGGGCCGGCAGTGTGGAATAAACATTCCACACTGCCGGCCCATACTTTTGCCCGTGCATTTGATTGCGACTGGTTGTGCCGTCTACTTGCCGTGCAGTTCGGCGTAGTGGACAAAGAACCAGTAGGTGATCCCCGCCCAGACGATCAGGTTGATCACCGAGGCGAGCAGACCAATCTGCCGGACGCTCGCACTCCGCTCACCCTGCTCGACACGTCGTCCATACATCAGCATGATCACCAGCAGGCCAACGACGATCCAGAAGAAGAGTCGAATGCCATACTCGATCAGACTTGGGTGGGCAACATAGTTGTTGACCTGCCAGACGGTCAGAAGAAGAGTCAGGCCGATGCCCACCAGCGCCGCCACGGGTGGCTTGTATCCGGCGGGAACCGAACCCGCGGTAGCCCCGGCCCCGTTCAGCTTGCTGTGCTTGTAGCTGTAAGCAAAGTAGAGGACCAGCCCGAGCGACATCCAGACGATCAGCCGGATCCACGTGTCAAGCGGCAGGCTGTTCATCAGATAGGCCGCCGAGACGACGGTGGCAATGGGCACATACGGCGAGAAGGGGACCTTGAAGGGACGATGCATTCCCGGATTGGTGCGGCGCAGGATGATGATTCCTGTTCCGACGATCACGAACGCAAAGAGGGTGCCGATGCTGACCAGTTCACCGAGGAGGCTGATCGGCACCAGTCCGGCCAGAATCGCCACAATCGTTCCGGTGATCGCCGTCGTCACGTGCGGCGTCTGGAAGCGAGGATGTACCTTGGCCGCCCAGGTTGGCAGCAGACCATCCTTCGACATCGAATAGAAGACGCGCGGCTGGCCCATGACCATGACGACCATGGTTGAACTCAGTCCGAGCACTGCGCCAACCTTAATAATCGTCGGGAAGACCTTGAGAATAGTCCCCATCGTCGTCCCCTGGGCCATCTTCAGCGCCTCATCGACGGCAACGGCGATCGGCGCCGCAGCGTTGGTCAGCATGCGGTAGTCGACCAGACCGACCATGATCCCGGCGACCAGAACATAGAGGACCGTGCAGATCGCCAGCGAACCGAGAATCCCGATCGGCATGTCACGCATCGGGTTCTTGGCCTCCTGCGCCGCGGTCGAGACCGCGTCGAAGCCGATATAAGCAAAGAAGATCACTGCGGCTCCGGTAACCACTCCGGGAAAACCGAAGGGCATGAACTCGGCGCATCCAGCTGTGCCCGGCTCGCATCCCAACCCGATGTTGCTCTTGTTGACATAGCCGATGCCGGCAATGATGAAGAGGATCACCACCAGCACCTTCACCATCACAATGACCGTATTGAATGAGGCCGACTCCTTGATTCCCCGGATGAGGAGCCAGGTCACGGCGACCGAGATCAGCAATGCCGGCAGATTGACGATACCACTGACCTCGCTTCCATCTGCCAGTTTGACCGTATTCAAAGGGCCAACCGTCAGCTGGGGCGGAAAGTTGATGCCCAGATCCTTGAGGAAGCTGACCACATACCCGGACCAGCCCACCGCCACTGTTGCCGCACCAAAGGCGTACTCCAGAATCAGATCCCAACCGATGATCCAGGCAACAAACTCACCAAGTGTGCCGTACCCATAAGCATAGGCCGATCCGGAGATCGGAACGCTCGCGGCAAACTCCGAGTAACAGAAGGCCGCGAATGCGCTGACCACGCCGGCCAGCACCATCGAGATGATGACGGCCGGGCCGGCATGCTTGCCAGCCGCCTGACCGGTCAGCACGAAGATTCCCGTACCGATGATCGCGCCGATCCCCAGCATGATCAGGTCGACAGAACCGAGCGTCTTCTTCAGAGTATGCTCGCCTGTCTCCTTGGCCTCAGCGATGATCAGATCGATCGACTTGGTTGCGAATAGTGACATTTATCCTCCTCAGGATCTGTCCGGGCGATCGGCTCGAATCCGGACCTCCAACTATCATTTCATTCCGTGAATGCTCATTCTGTGAATGCATCTTCGGGGTTGATCCCACGTCGTCGCGCCTTTGACTGCCAGATAAAATAGACTGGAACTCCTGTCAGGACAATGGCCAACCCGGGCCAGGTCGTGGCGGTCTGGTAAAGAAAGAGAATCGCCACGATCGTCACCGCTCCCAAAATATAGAGAGCCGGGATCACCGGATAACCGAAGGCGCGGTATGGACGTGGTGTCGCGGGCCGTTTGTAACGCAGAACAAAGATACCGGCAATCGACAGAACATAAAAGATCAGGGCCGCTGAGATGACATAATTGAGCAGATTGCCGTAGAGATTTCCATAACTGACTGTCCCGTCGGCGGCCGTGGTGATCGTTCGCGGCAGGATCAGCACGCAGGACCAGACACACTGGATGACCAGGCCCCACGCCGGGACGTGATTCTTGTTGAGGCGCCCCGCAGCGCGGAAGAAGAGTCCGTCGCGAGCCATGGCGTAGTAGGCGCGGGCGCCAGTCAGAATCAGTCCGTTGTTACACCCAAAGATCGAGATAAGGATGCCGAGAGCCATCAGACCGGCGCCGTAACCGGGAATGATCACCTCCGCCGTGGCCGAGGCGACGCGATCGCTCGGCACGGTCTGGATCGTCGCGAACGGCAGCGCGACGAGATAGGCGAGATTGGCCAGCAGATAGAGTCCAATAACCAGAATGGTCCCGAGGGCCAGCGAGAGCGGAATGTTCCGCCGTGGATCCCGCACCTCGCCCGCCGTGAAGCTGATGCTGTGCCAGGCATCCGAGGAGAAGAGCGAGTTGGTCTGGGCGACACAGATAGCGACAAAGAGGCCAAGGGTGGTCGCAGCCGTTACCCCGCCAACATCCTGAAGCGAACCGCGCACCGTCCAGAGATCGCCAAAGTTGGCGCCGGCGACCACCGCCTGGTAACCAACCGTCAACCCGAGGACGATCAGCGCAAGGAGCGCGCCCGTCTTGGCGACGGTGAAGACGTTCTGAATCAGTCGCCCCAGCTCCAGTCCGCGTGAATTCATCCAGGTCAGGAGGACGATCATAATGATCCCGATCAACTGCGCATTGGAGAGGGAGATGGCGTACTTTGATCCAAGATGGATGGGCGCGACGAGATAGCTCGATTCGGAGATTCGTGGCCAGAGGACTCCGAGGTAGCGCGCAAAACCTACGGCGACGGCGGCAATCGTTCCCGTCTGGATCACCAGAAAGAGGGTCCAGCCGTAGAGAAACCCCCAGAGCGGCGAGAAGGCCTCACGCAGATAGACATACTGCCCACCGGCCTTGGGCATCATCGCCGCCAGCTCCCCGTAACTGAGCGAGGCCATGAGCGTCAGCGCGCCAGTGACCAGCCAGACGACAAGCAGCCAGCCCGGCGATCCAACCTGACGGGCGATGTCAGCCGAAACGATGAAGATCCCGGAACCGATCATCGATCCGGCCACGATCATCGTCGAATCGAGCAGACCAAGTCCGCGCACAAACTTTTCTTCCTGGGCCATGTATCCCCCGGGGGGCGGCGAGACGAATCACGCGCCCGCGAGCGAGCATCCATCCGGCTACCCAAAGATTGATTGTCGAAATTTACAGTCCGGAACAGAGATGTTCCGGTAAGAAGGAGTCTGCTTATGAGACCAGGATGAGGGTGATCCCGATCAGCCAGGGAAAGCTGGTCGGGATCACCCTGTTTCGTCGCGGAGTGGATCCGGCTACTTGCCTGGGGTTGGCGTCGGCACAATGATCTGCTCCGGAGCGGAAGGCTTATTGAAGAAGCTCCTCCCGAGGTTCACAAAATCATTGATAAAGACAAAACCCATCAGCAGCAGAACCATGACAAAGCCAACCTGTTGAAAGCGCTCCCGGACATTCATCGTCAGCGTCAAGCCAACCAACCCCATGAGCGCCTCGATGATGATCAAAAGAATCACCCCACCATCAAGAACCGGGATCGGCAGCAGGTTGAAGATCCCGAGATTGAGACTGAGCATGCCCATCAGCTTGATCGTCCCGGCCCAGCCGGCGACCTCGTAGGTGTTCATTGTCTCCTGAGCGATCTTGACCGGGCCACCGACCGCGTCTCTGGCCGAGCGGCGTCCGCTGAAGATCTGCTGGAAGGCGACCCCGGTCAGGCGCAGCCACATCCAGTTGTAGTCCCATCCGTACTGGAGGGCTGTGGCCACCGAACTGGTCTTGACGATCACCGAGAGATCGGGAGCAAAACCGAGTCGATATTCGCCATCCTGCAAGACCGGCGTGGTCTTCACTTCGAAGCGATTGCCATCGCGCTCGACATCGAGCGTAATCGGAGCGCCGCTGCCTCGCAGGGCGTCCTTGAACTCGTGCCACGCCCTGACTGGTTGACCATTGAGGCTGACGATGCGATCGCCGGGCTTCAGCCCCGCGGTCGCGGCGGGCATTCCTTCGCGCACTCCGAGAATCCGAATGTTGTCGAGGGCGATGTAGGGTTCGATGCCGGCCTCGCCGATCTTCTCGTTGCCCACCTGGCGGGCGGTCGGGCGGAGGGTCAGATCGAGGGGCTGTCCCTGCCGCGCCACCCGCACCGGGACCTCTTCTTCGGGGCGCAGCAGCGTCCCCAGTTCGATATCGCGCCAGGTCGGATTCTGGCGGCCATGGTAGGCAAGGATCTGGTCGCCGGGCAGCAGACCCGCCGCCTCAGCCGCCGAGCCGGCGACAACCCGCCCGACCACTGGCTTCTGGACCTGATCCGCGCTGTCACGAAAACCGATCATGATTCCAATCGCCGGAATCATGATCGCCGTGGCAATGTTGAAAGCCGGACCGGCAATGGCGACCAGGAATCTCTTCCATTTGGGATGGGAGAGAAACTCATCGACCGATCCCTCGCTTTGCCCCTGCAACATCTCCATGTTCTCGCCACGAAACTTGACGTAGCCTCCGAGCGGGATGGCGCTCAACCGATAGTCGGTTTCGCCAATCCGAAAGCCAAGCAGGCGTGGTCCAAAACCGACCGAAAAGGTCTCAACGGCAATCCCGAGCATCTTGGCAACGATAAAGTGGCCAAATTCGTGGATGACGATCATCGCGCAGAGAATCACGACAAATGCTACAAAACTCACGGTATATCTCCTCTCGTTACTGACCCGTCAAGTGTATTGCACCACAGGCGAAGCTGTCAAAGTCCTTGCCCAGCCGTGCTTTTCGCGGGGATTGGAGGTGGAGCGGGAGAACAGACCAAAGTCTGGGGGGCACCGGAACCATTCCCGGGCCAGACCACTCCGGGCCGGGTCCGGGCTATCCTGGCGCGATCTCGCTGACCCTCTCCGTCGTCCAGGCTCTGGCCCATCCATCGGCGGAGAGAACCGTCTCGAGATCGAGGACGGGCTGCGGTGTATGGGCAGCACAGGCGCCCTCGATCAACCGGGCAATCCCACCAAATGGAATCTGATCAGCCAGAAAGGCGTTGACGGCGATCTCGTTGGCTGCATTGAGGACGGCCGGCATCGTGCCGCCGGCGCGGAGAGCCTCGTAGGCAAGCCGGAGACAGGGGAATCTTTCGAAATCAGGCGCGAAGAACTCGAGACGGCTGAGGGCCGCCAGGTCGAGCGGGGGGAGCAGCGAAGGGCGGCGGTCCGGCCAGGTCAGCGCATACTGGATCGCGTGGCGCATGTCGGTCACCCCAAGCTGGGCAATGATCGAACCATCGACCAGTTCAACCATCGAATGGACGACCGATTGGGGATGAACGATGACGTCGATCGACTCCGGACGGGAACCGAAGAGCCAGTGGGCCTCGATCACCTCGAGCCCCTTGTTCATCATGGTCGCCGAGTCGATCGTGATCTTTGCGCCCATCCGCCAGGTGGGATGGCGCAGCGCGGCCGCCGGAGTGGCCTGCTCGATCTCCTCGCGCGAGGCGTTGCGGAACGGTCCGCCGGAAGCAGTGAGAATGATCCGCTTCACCTCCTCACTCCTCTCACCGCGCAGACACTGGTGGAGCGCGTTGTGCTCGCTGTCGACCGGCAAGAGCTCGGCTCCCGAACGAGTTGCGGCCGCGGTCATCAGCTCGCCGGCCACGACGAGCGTCTCCTTGTTGGCCAGCGCAACCCGTCGTCCAAGCTCAAGGGCCCGGAAGGTTGGCAAGAGACCAAGCGCTCCAACCACTGCTCCAATGACGATCTCCACTCCCTCGCAGGTCGCCACTTCAACCAAGCCAGCGAGGCCGAGACCGATGCGCGGCAGCGGATCGACGTGGCGGCGGCGAAGTTCAGCGAGCAGCCTCTCCGCGCCCTCCGCGTCCCCGACCGAGACGACCCGCGGATGAAACTGCTCAACCTGGGCCGCGAGAAGCTCGATG
>JBEAVZ010000306.1:0-3527 GCA_041160645.1 Acidobacteriota bacterium | reverse complement strand
TACAAGCTGGCCAGGGCTTGATTGGCCAGTCTTTGAGATTGGACAGCTTTTGAGTTGCCGGCCGGGCCCGTCCTACTTGGTAAAGCGGAGAGAGTTGTGTTGGATTGCCGCACATTCGAGGAACAGATTGGTGAGTATCTGGAGCAGGGGTTGACCGTTCCGCAACGGCGCGTCTTCTGCCAGCACCTGCTCATCTGCTCAGATTGCCGGACGCTCCTTGAAGATATCCGGGAAAACCTCCAACTCTGTCGCGCCGCCGTCCAGCCGACCCTGGCTGAAGACGACGAGGCAGCTGTTGAGAAGGCCGAAGTTGAACCCGGACGGCAGGTGGCGATCCGCTACCTGCCCCCGCCGGTTCAGGAGTTGTCGATTCCCAGATCGACCATTGGCGAGATGGTCAGTTGCCGGAGTTTCGACAAACTGATCGCCGATTATTTTGATTCACCGGCAGTCGACAACCTGCCGGTCGCCTCACCTGGGTCCGATTGGCCAGACTTAAGTCATCCTCAACAAAACTGGGAAATTCATTTTACAGCGCATCTTCTCGATTGTGCTGGCTGTGCCACTCTCTTCGAGGGGCTCCGTCAAGCCCCGGCCGAAGGTGACGTGCAAGACCACCAGCAGGCCCAACTCGAGGCGCGCATCATCGCTGCGACTGCCGGTATCCGTCTCTGAAGACCCCCTGATTCATGATTCAATCCCGTGCCATCCTGCTGCCGATTCTGTTCATCATGCTTCTCCTGCCTGCGCAGGCCCAGCAGTCCGAGAGCCCGGAGAAGCGGGTTGAGAACCCGATCGGAGTGGCCGAGGAGCGCGCCCGGTCACTGCGCCGCGTTCAGCCTTCACAGATATCGATCGTCGCTGAGGTGTCACCTGCCACACCAGGAACGGTGACGATCGATGCTGATCAGCAGAATGCCCAGGGCTCGCTGGTCACCGCCTCCGGCAACGTCCAGGTCGTCTACGCTGACATCCTACTGATCGCCGACCTCGTCACCTACGATCGCGAGACCGGAGATATCCGGGCCGAGGGGAACGTCTTCTTTGAGCAGCAGGGGCAGCGTCTGACCGGACAACGCCTCGAGATGAATGCCCGGACCCGACTCGGCACAATCTATACGGTGACCGCCTTCACCAACCGGACTCCGGATGGGACGACGCTGATCGTCGACGCCGCCGAGGCCGTCCGGACGGGCGACCGGACCTTTGCCCTCCGCCAGGCCATCCTGACGGCATGCCAGGAGGCGCTCCCCAAATGGAGTCTCAAGGCGAGCCGGGCAACGATCGAACTCGATGAACGGGCCCGCGTCTATAACGCGCTCCTGCGCATCAAGAAGGTTCCGGTCTTCTATCTCCCCTACGCCTCGATCTCCATCAGCCGCAAGGACCGGTCCTCCGGATTTCTCCTCCCGGGATCGGGATCGTCGACTCTCAAGGGGCGCACCCTCAATCTCGCCTACTACCAGACACTCGGTCGAAGTGCGGACATCCTCATTCGAACCGATATCTTCAGTAAACGCGGCATCGGGCTTGGCTATGATTTCCGCGCCCGCACCAACGAGACCTCGCGCGTCAACTTTGGCTCATTTCTGGTCTTTGATCGCCTCTTTGGACAGAAAGGCGTCGACCAGGGGGGCAGCAGTTTCTATGCTGATGCGATCCACCGCTTCAAAAACGGTTTCGTCGCCGTCGCCGATGTCAACATTACCTCAAGTTTTGCTTTTCGGCAGATCTTTGCCGAAAACATCCAGACGGCAGTCTCGCCAGAGGAACGCTCAGTCTTCTACCTCAACAAGAACTGGGGAGAGTGGAGTTTCAACTCCTTCTTTGGGGAGCAGAGTTCTTTCATTGGCGACGAGATCGTCAAGGTGCGGCGACTGCCGAGTCTCGAACTGAATCGTCGGGCAAAGCGGGTCTTCGAGTCGATTCCGGTCTATCTCTCATTCGATGCCGCACTCGAAGGGGTGCGGCGCAACGAGAGTCGCGGTGAGCAGCTCAATCTGCGAACCCCTTCGGTCGTCCAGCGCTTCGACCTCTCCCCGCGGCTCACTTTTCCGCTTCGTTCGGTGGCCGGATTCACCCTCACCCCAAGTATTGCCCTCCGCTCGACATTTTATAGCGATCGTCTCGACCCGGTGCAGCAGCAGGTGATTGGCAACAATCTTCTTCGCAACTATGTCGACCTGACAGTTGACCTCCGCCCACCGGCTCTCGCGAAGGTCTTTCGCCACCGGGATGGCCGCCCCTGGTTCAAACACATCATTGAGCCATTCATCGAATACCGGCGGATTGCCGGCATCGACCGTTTCGACCAGACCCTCCGCGTCGACGAGCGTGATATCATCGCCAGCACCAACCAGGTCACCTATGGGCTCGGCAACATCTTCCTTGTCAAGCGACAACAGGGGGAAGGGGCGCCACCCCAGCCCCACGAACTGCTCAATGTATCGATCTCGCAGAGCTACTATTTTGACCCGACCTTTGGTGGCGCGCTCCGCGAGGGCATGCGGAACCAGTTCTTTCCGATCAATACGCTCTCCGGATTCGCTTTTGGCGGTCTGGGGCGCCACGCCTCCCCGCTCAATCTCCGCGCCCGCCTCCGTCCAACGGGCGATCTCTATGCCGATGCGCGGGTCAACTATGACACCAAGCTCCAGACTCTTCGCGATATCATCGTCGGTGGTGGGATTACCCGGCGCCTCTTTTCGATCAGCCAAACCTGGTACCTGACCCGGCGCGTGCCGATCGATCAGCAGCGCTTCGATCCAACCACGCTGCCCGGCAACCAGGCCGATATCGCCGCCTTTCTCGGCAACCCGTCCAAGGGCCCCTATGCTGGTGTCAATGTCAGTTACGACCTCCGCAATCGCCGGTTCAATAATCTGCCGCGCGATCCCAAACTGCTCAATTTCACCACCTCCGTAGGCTGGGCCTGGGACTGCTGCAGCCTCAATATCCAGAATGTGACCTTCAATGTCGGTCTGCGCAACGAGAATCGAATCCTCTTTGCCTTTACCTTCAAGGGCATTGGCACCTTTGGCACCGACACCCACGGCCAGCGTCGGCCCCGCTGAGCCTCGCGCTTGCGGGCCGCGACAGATAATCCCGCCATTTTAGCCACGCGGACAGGGGCTCACCATCCCCGGAACGCGCGGACGGGCTACCGGCGCACCATTTTTTCAACTCAAACCCCTTCTAATTTCTTCAAAATGTATTAAAATGGCCCAGTAAGCAGAGAACTCTCCTCTTTGCCGGGAAAATTGACCCGCAACAGATCTTGTGGGTGTGCTATAATTCATCATCTTAATCGTCGATAGGAGAGTCACATTGACATACCGTGAAGGCAACAAAGTAATCTACCCGCGCCTCGGCATATGTCGAGTCTCGGGCGTCGTCGAACAATCAGCGGGTGGAACTGTCGTCAAGTGCTATTCTCTCAAGCCACTCGAATCGCAGGACAGCACGACGATTCTTGTCCCTGTCTCCAAGGCAGACGACATCGGTGTCCGCAAGTTGATCGACAAAGC
>JBEAVZ010000248.1:0-9881 GCA_041160645.1 Acidobacteriota bacterium | reverse complement strand
GTTGATTGGTGGAGGGCCGGCCCAGGAAAACTTCCACTGCCGGGGCGGTTGGAGGGGGGCGAGGGGGCCACCGAGAGCGCCCCCTGCGCCCTTGGGAGCTATAAAGCATTGAAGCGGGTCGATCGGCTGGCATATGATAGCCAGTAAGTCTGAGTGAGGAAGGAATCATGATTAAAGATGAGTGGGACGCGGGTAGAGAAGACAGTCCTCGATAATGGCCTGGTCGTCATCTCGGAGCAGATGGATCAGGTTCGTTCGGTCAGTTTTGGCATCTTTCTGAAGACTGGTTCGCGGCAGGAGAGTCTGGCGCGCCATGGGCTGACCCATTTCATTGAACACGCGCTCTTCAAGGGAACGCACAAGGATGGGCGGCGGCGCACGGCGGCGGACATCGCGGCGGATGCCGACCTGCTCGGTGGCAATCTCGACGCCTTTACGGGCCGGGAGATCGTCGGCTTTCACAACAAGGTTCTCGATGAGCATCTGACGCCGGCCTTTGAGCTGGTCGCCGATCTGGTGACGGCTCCCGAATTCGACCCGGTCGAATTGGAGAAGGAGCGTAATGTGATCCTCGAAGAGCTGAAGATGGTCGAGGACACGCCGGACGACATTATTTTCGATATCTTTTCGGAGCACCTTTACCCAGGGGATGCCCTGGGGCGCTCGATTCTCGGAACGCGCGAATCGATTGGCTCCTTTTCGGCGGAGATGGCCTGGCCTTACTACCGGGAGATCTTTGCGCCGCACAATATGGTTCTGGCGGCGGCGGGCAATCTGACCCATTCCCAGCTGGTCAGGCTGGCGGAGCAGCATTATGGCCATCTTCCCGGCGGCCCTCAGTTGGCGGAGGTGGGGACGCCGCCGCCGGTCACCTCAATCAACCTGCGCCATAAGGACGAGTTGGAACAGTCACACGTCGTGCTGGGAGTGCCGTGTGTGTCGGCCGTCAGTCCGGATCGTTACATCTGCCACCTGCTGAGTGTGATCCTCGGGGGAGGAATGAGTTCGCGCCTCTTTCAGTCGGTGCGTGAGGACCGCGGTCTGGTCTACACGATCTACGCCGCCGTCAACCCCTTCAAAGATTGCGGCAATCTGAACATCTATGCGGCCACCTCGGCGGAGCGGCTCTCCGAGACGATCGAGGCGACGCTCGAAGAGGTGCGCCGGTTGAAGGCAGAGCCGGTTGAAGCGGCAGAACTCCATCGCAACAAGGAGCAGTTGAAGGCTTCACTGGTTCTCAATCTCGAGTCGACCTCTTCACGCATGAGTTCACTGGCCCAGCTCGAGATGACCTTTGGAAAATTCATGACCACAGAAGAGATCATCGCGGCCGTCGAGGCGGTGACGGTCGAAGATATTCACCAGATGGCAAATGAGATCTTCGATGCCGGGCAGATCTCGGTGACGGTGCTCGGCGAGCTGGACGATTTCAGTCTCGAGCGGTCAGATCTGGAGTGCTGATTGATGGAGATGCGGGGAGCGAACATATTGACGAGCGATTTTCTGCGCAAGGCGCGGGCACTGGTCGGGTTACGGTATCGGCTGATCTGGGCCCAGGCGCGATCGAGCCAGGGGATGATCTCGGTGCTGCTGGCCCTCTACCTGCTCGGAGCGCTGGGCGCGCTCCTCTTTGCTTTTGGGGGAGTGGGGGCGGCGATCGCCGCGATTACCCTTGGGCAGGGGGAGTCGATCTGTCGCTGGATGCTGACCAGCCTCTATGCCAATGGATTCGGTCTGAGCCTCCTCTTCGGGTTTGGCGCGCGCGCCGCCTTTACTGATGGCGCATTGCGGCGGTTTCCATTCGCCGCCCGGCAGCGTTTTCTGATTCGGCATGGGATCGGGATCTTCGATCCGGTCTGGACCCTGCTTGTCTGCGGAGCGCTCGGGCTGGCGGTCGGAATGGTCTGGTTGCAGGCCGGCTCGCTGCTGCCGGGACTGCTGGCGGCATTTCTTTTTATTCTCGCCAGCTACCTGACGACCGCGACGCTGCTCTCGATTGTCAACCGGCTCATGCAGACCCGCGGAGGGACCGCGATTCTCTGGGGCGGCGCCCTGGCGATCTTCTCGCTGGGGCCATTGTTGCTCCGCTCACTCGATCCGGCGCGGCTGCGCATCTTCTGGCGGATGGTCGACACGGTGCTGCGGTGGATGCCGCCGGGAATCGCGGCTGGGCTGATGGTTGGGCCGCTGCGCTGGACGATGCTCGGGCGTGTTCTCATTCTGGTCGTCTGGGTGATCGGGTTGGCTGGTTTTCTGCGCTGGATCGAACATCGCCCCATCAAGTCCGGCGCCGAGGCGGCTGGCAGCGACCCGTCCACGGCGATAGCGGGCGATCTGATTGGACATATTGGTACGCTGTGTGGCCACCGCTACGGCCCACTGGTCGACAAATCACTTCGTTACCATCTGCGCTGCAATCTCATCCGCTACAGTCTGATCACCTCGCCCCTGCTGGTGGTAGTAATCCAGTTCATGAACTCGAGTGGGCGGGTTGGTGGTTTTCTCTTTGCCTCAGTCATGATCTTCTACATTCTGAGTTGCGCGACGGCTGCCGGGATGATGCTCAATCTGCTCGGCTTCGATGGCGCCGGGGTCCGACGGTATGCGGTTGTCCCGGCCCCCTTTGGCGACGCGCTCCGTGCTGGCAGCATTGCTTCGATGATTCTGCGACTGGTGGTGGTCCTGATGGCCTTTGTCTTCTGGATGGTCATCTACTGGCGGGAACCAAAGTCGTGGCGCATGGTTCTGATGCTGATTGGGGTCGCGCTGACCGGGACCATCCTTTACAACGCCATCGGGCTCTGGGTCTCCATCTTTTCGGCCAAGGCGGTCGATTTCGATTCGATGTGGAACAATCGTCTCTCGCTTGGGGCGAACGCGGTGATTCTGATTGGGGTGCTGTTACCTTTCCTGCTTGGATCGGCCCTCCTCGATCGCTACGGGTGGACGGTTCTCATCCAGCTCTGGTGGGCGCCGTGGATCACTGCTTTTGTCGCGATTGGTTTCTATCTCCTCTCATTCCACAATGTCGATCCGGCCCTGCGGTTGAAGGCGGAGGCGGTGATCAGGCGCATTGCCGGAGCCAGCTAGCTGATCGCTTCCCTGATCCAAGCTGATCCAAGCTGATTTGGGAGTCTAGATGCGATCAGGAGCCGGTCGACAGCGCGCCATAATGAGGCCAAAACAGGCCAGACAAAAGGACAGACACACAGGTCAGATATGGGTGAATCAATGATGCAGAGTCCGGACGGAGTAGCAATCAGGCTCGATCGCCTGACGAAGCGGTATGGCGACTTCACCGCGGTCGACGGAATGACGCTCGAGGTGCCGAAGGGGCGTCTCTTTGGGTTTCTTGGTCCGAATGGAGCGGGGAAGAGCACGACGATCGGTTGTCTGACCGGTCTGCTCGATCCGACTGCGGGGTACGTCGAACTGCTCGGAGAGCGGTTCAGCAGTGATTCGATCGACTTGAAGCGGCGGATCGGGGTCATGCCGGAGGGTTTGGCGCTCTTCGATCAGCTCTATGCCCACGAGTTTCTGGCGTTTAACGGGCGAATGTATGGACTGGAGGAGGCCGTGGTCAGACAGCGGGTTGCCGAGTTGATCGGCGCACTCGACCTGACGGCGGCGAGCCGGAAGCGCCTTGCCGACTACAGCACGGGGATGAGAAAGAAGGTCGCCTTTGCGGCGGCGATCATCCATCGACCGGAGATCCTCTTTCTTGATGAACCGTTTGAGAGCATCGATCCGGCCGGAGTGGCCATGCTCAAGGATTGGCTCCGGCGTTTTGTCGCCGATGGGCGAACCGTCTTCATGACGACGCACGTGCTCGAGACGGTCGAGCGGCTCTGCGACGATGTGGCGATCATCAAGGGCGGACAGCTGGCCTGGCGGGGTGAGCTCGATTGTCTGGCGAGAGGCGGCGCGCTCGAATCTGACGGGCAGCAGTTCAACACGCTCGAGGCACTCTTTCTTCATCTGGTTGGAGAGCGTTACAACCACCTCGAGTGGCTCTAGGAGCCGTCAGGCCGTCAAGCTGTAAGGGGAGGAGTAGTTCTATGTATTGTCCAAAATGTGCCGCACCAATCGAAGGTGGCAAGTTCTGTCGGGCTTGCGGCGCCAATGTCAGCCTGATTCCCCAGGCCCTGACGGGAAGATTGGCGACCGGGGAACCGGTGGTTCCCGGCAAGACGGGGAAGCTGCCGAGTATCGAGGTGGCGGCCTCCTCCTTCTTCACGGGGATCGGTTTTCTTGTCGTCTCCTTTGCCGTACTCAGTTTTGCTCCGGCCGGACGAATCTGGTGGTTCTGGTTCCTCATTCCGGCTTTTGGGTCGATTGGGCGGGCGGTTGGAGAGTATCTGCGTTACCGTCAACAGCAGCGAACGCCGGAGGGCCTGGCGCCCGCGGTCGATACCGGACGCCTGACGCCGCTCAGGCCGGTGGGGGATGAGGCAGGCCTGCTGTCGGTCTCGTCGATTCCCGTACCCGGGAGTGTACCCGGGAGTGTACCCGGGAGTGTACCCGGGAGTGTAATTGAAGAGACGACCCGCCACCTCGACCCGGTCGGAGGAGTGGAGAGGGCGTCAAGATGAGGATTTGTACGCTGGGGAGTGGCAGCGCCGGCAACGCGACACTGGTGGTGGCCGGAGAGACGCGGGTCTTGATCGATTGCGGGCTGAGCGGCCGCGAGACGGTCAAGCGGTTGCAGGAGATTGGGGAGGATCCGGCCCGACTCGATGCGGTCGTCCTGACCCATGAGCACGGCGATCACGCCCGGGGACTGGGAATGCTCGCCAAGACGCTCGATGTCGAAGTCTATGCCTCATCGGCGACGTTGGCGGCCTGCAATCTGGGCGAGAAGATGCGCCTCATCCGGCGGGGCGAGGCGGTCGTCGCCGGACAGCCCTTCAGCATCGGCGCGCTGACCTTTCATCCCTTCTCGATTCCGCACGATGCGGCCGATCCGCTGGCGTTTATGGTCGAGTCGGCCGGCTGCCGGATGGGGGTGGCGGTCGATCTCGGATACTTCAGTGCGGAGGCTGCCGCCGGCTTTCGTGGTTGTGATGCTTTGATACTCGAGGCCAACCACGAGACCGAGATGCTCAAGGTCTGCACCTACTATCCGTGGGCGCTCAAGCAGCGCATCATGGGGCGTCACGGCCACACCTCGAACACCGAGATGGCCCGCTTTCTCCGTGAAGATTTTGACGGCCAGGCGCGATACATCATTCTCGCCCATCTGTCGCAGAACACCAATCTGCCGCTGCTCGCCCGCCAGGCGGCGCTGCAGGCGCTCGAGGAGCGTTCCCCCCTTCTGACCGCCGAGGCGGCGAAGCGGGTCAGTGTCGCCCCTTACAATCGCCCGGGAGATTGGATCGAACTCTAGGTTGGGTCTCTAAGTTGGGTCTCTGGGCTGGGTCTCTGGGATTGGTATTGATGAGCTCTCGCCTCCGCACAATGCTTCACGTCGGGCCGCTGCTCGGAGGGTTCCAGCTGGCCGCCTGTTTTGCCGCCTGTTTTGCCGCCTGTTTTGCCGGATGGTTAGCCGGGTGGGGGGGCGTGGCGCGCGCCCAGTCGGGAAGGCGTCCGCAGGGAAAGGTCGAGCCGCCGGTCGTGCGCATCGAGACGCTGGAGGTGGTTGTTCCGCTGCTCGCCTATGATGCCGAAGGGCGGTTTGTCGACGATCTGAAACCCGAGCAGGTGCTGGTGCTCGAAGAGGGCGAGTCGCGACCCGTGGTCAGTCTGAAGCGTGAGCCGGCCAATATCGTCATCATCCTCGATGGCAGTAACGAGGTTGGCACATTCAAGAACGGGCCAACCCGCCGGGGTGGTGGTGAGCCGGAGCGCCCGGTCTGGGAGAAGCGGGACGCGGGGGAGCCGGGGCTCATGGTCGCCAATCCCACGGCGCGGGAGTTCGCTTTCCAGCTCTTGCGGCAGCTCTCACCGCCGGATCGGGTGGCCATCATTCAGTACAGCGATCGGGTGCAGCTGCTGCAGAACTGGACGGAGGACCCGCAGGAGGCGATTCGTGCTCTGCAGTCAAAATATCGTGTCGGGCTCCGTTCGACCTGGTTCGATGCGCTGGGGATGGCGACGCGCAAGCTTGAAGAGATGCCGGCGGGGCGCCGACTGGTCGTCGTTCTGAGCGATGGCCTCGACTCCGCCAGCCGAACGGGGAGGGGAAAGGTGGTGCGCGAACTGGAGACAGCCCGGGCAACCCTCTTTGTCGTTGGCTGGACGGTGGCATTGAAGCGCGAGATCGAGCTGGCGGTTGGATGGATGCGCACCCACGAGCGTTTTACCTCGTCTTCGGCCACGCGACTTGGTGAACTGGGCCAGTATCTGGCGCGGCTCGAAGGGGCGAGTATCGAACTGGAGCAGCTGGCCGAATCGAGTGGCGGGGTTGTCTGGTTTCCGCCAACCCACGGTGAGGTCGTCGCCACCGCGCGCCGACTGGCGGAAGAGATCGGAGCACAGTATAGTCTCTCTTTTGTCACTGAGCGTCGGCCGAGTCTCGAGGATCGGCGCCGGCTCGAGGTCCTCCCGGCCCGCCCGGGGCTGACCGTGCGATCCCGGCGGAGCCATATAGTTCAGGACTCCCGGCAGGACTCACGGCCGGCAGAAGTCCGGCCCGGTCGCTCCGGCCAGTGAGGATTTTATCGAACCGATGAATGAAGATCAGCAGAATCTGAAGCGTGGGCTCAACCGTGCCGCGGCGGGGCTCGGCATCGTCGCCCTTGGTTGGACGATTGCGGTGCTCCTTGGGCACCGTGAAGACGATTCGCCAGTCGTCTGGGCCATTCCGGTCGTCGCCGCGCTGTTTGGCCTTGCCCTCTATTCACAAGCCCGCCAGATCGGGACTAGCCAGGATTAATTATCTATGATCAAACGTTATACGCTGCCGGAGATGGGCGCAATCTGGACTGAGGAGAATCGTTTTCAGAAATGGCTCGACGTGGAGATTGCCGCCTGCCAGGCCAACGCCGAGGTCGGCAATATCCCGAGCGAGGTGGTCGAGGTGATTCGCACCAGGGCCGCCTTTTCGGTCGAACGCATCCACGAGCTGGAGAAGACGCTCGATCACGACGTGATCGCCTTCACGACCAACCTGGCCGAGAATATCGGACCAGAGGCGCGCTGGGTCCACTTCGGCCTGACCTCGTCGGATGTGGTCGATACGGCCAACGCACTGCTGATGCGCGAGGCCGGTGATCTGATTGTGCGCCGCCTGCAGGCTCTCAGCGATGTCCTCAAGACGCGAGCCTACGAGTTCAAGGACACGCCGATGATCGGGCGGACCCACGGCATACATGCCGAGCCAACGACGCTCGGCATGACCTTTGCGCTCTGGTATGAAGAGAATCGGCGCAATATCGATCGGATGACCCGCGCCCGCAATGGAGTCAGCTACGGCAAACTCTCCGGCGCCGTGGGCGCCTTTGCCCATCTCGATCCGGAGATCGAGGAGCGCGTCTGTTTCCTGCTCGGACTGCGCCCCGCGAGCGTCTCGACCCAGGTCATCCAGCGTGATCGCTACGCCGAGTTTCTCTGTACACTGGCGATCATTGCCTCATCGCTCGAGAAGATGGCCCTCCAGGTGCGCCATTGGCAAAGAACCGAGGTCGGCGAAGCCCACGAATATTTCAAACCTGGTCAGAAGGGCTCCTCGGCCATGCCCCACAAGCGCAACCCGATCCTCTCCGAACGGATCTGTGGGATGTCCCGTATCGTGCGCGGTTATGCAGTGACCGGCCTCGAGAACAATGCGCTCTGGCACGAAAGAGACATCTCCCACTCTTCAGCGGAGCGGGTCATTCTGCCGGACGCCTGCATCGCCGTCGACTACATGCTCGCCAAGACGGCTTCGCTGCTCGAGACCCTCGTCGTCAAGCCAACCCGGATGTTGGAGAATCTCAATCTGACCCGCGGGCTGGTCTTCTCCGGCCAGCTGCTGCTCGAACTGGCCGCCGGTGGAGCCCCGCGCGAGGAGGCCTACTACTGGGTCCAGCGCAATGCGCTCAAGTCGTGGGACGAACAGCTCGACTTTCGTGAGCTGGTCAGCGCGGATCCAGATATCTCACGAACCATCACCAGGGAGCAGATCGAACGGGCCTTCGATGTCCGCACCCAGCTCAAGAATGTCGATCGCGTCTTTGCGCGCGTCTTTACCGGCAAGGGTAAGTAGAGGCGGGCCTCTCCGGAGACCGGCCGAGAACAAAGTCAGGAAGGTGCTCAATGTTTGCCAAAGTCTATGTCACGTTGAAAAATGGGGTGCTCGATCCGCAGGGGAAGGCTGTTCACCATGCCGCGGCGACGATTGGTTACGAGGGGATCGAGGATGTCCGGCAGGGAAAGTACTTTGAGATAAAGCTCGATCCGCAGCTCGATGACGAGAAGGCGCGCACCGAGGTCGAAAAGTTTGCCCACGATGTGCTGGCCAATCCGGTCATCGAGAACTACCGGGTCGAGATTGTGCGCAGCCAGTCCTGAGCGCCGTCGCTCGATTCGCAGTGAAGGCGACTGGAACCAGCTGGACTTCCCCCCGGGGCTGACGTGTGACTTGTCACTTCTGACTTGTGGGGGGAGGACGGACCCGTTCGCGGGGTCTGCCCGGCAATCTGGTGTGGCTTGTCGTCCCCGGTGGATGTTAGGACTTGGTCGCCGTTAGTACTTTGTTGGTGGATGCCAGCCCTTGTAGCGCAGGGTGACGGTCGGGTCGGTTGAGGAGAGCAGGATCAGTCGCTTGTTGATCGGATTGATCCCTTCCGGATAGTAGCTGAGCAGGTACCGATCGTTGCGCATCTCGTCGCAGAGTTCCTTGATGGCGGTCTTGACGTCGCCATCGATCGGGTAGATCCGCCCGCCAGTGCCATCGGTCAACTGCCGGAGGACCTCGGTCGGTTTGGGCTGGTCCTTGCGGAGCGCTCCGCGGGTCCGGTCACGCACCTGGATCGCATAGATGGTGATATTTTCGTTCTGCAGTTTGGCGAGGATCTCGTCAAACTTTATAACGCTGCCGCGATCGAGTCCGTCTCCGACCACCAGGATCACCCGCTTCGAAAAACCAACCTCAGGTCGCAGGACATCCTCAACGACGACGTTCAGGGCATCGTAGAGTTTCGGCATGTCCGATTTGCGGAGGAGTTCGAGCGTTCCCTGGAGCTTCTCCGGCTCATCGGTGAAGTCGGTAATGATCTCGGGCTTGAGGTCATAGCCGATGACCATGACCTTGTCGCCTTCGTAGATCTCCGGAGCAAAGGCCGCCGGGATGGAGGCCAGTTTCCGGACGTCGCTCTGGAGTGTGGAGGAGTTGTCCATCAGGACGACGAAGCGGGCCGGAGTCGGATCGGGGGAGAACGACTCGATCTTCTGCATGACTCCACCATCGAAGAGGGTGACCAGATCGCGGGGAATGATCCGTTCCTGGGCCTCTTTCTCCTCTTCGGCCGGCGTGAGGAGCCGTTTCGGTTTGTTGGGATCCTCGACCCGCCGCCCGATCACGTTGACAATCGAGGTTCGCCGCCCGGAGACCGGGTTGCGCCCCGATTGGGCCAGCACCAGTGACTCCCCCTCAAACAGGATCAGGACCAGCCAGGCGGCGAGGCCGGCAATGCCAGCAAGGCCAGCAAGAATTGGCAGCCTGGTGATGATGACCCGGTCTGTGAGCGACATGATGATCCGCATTCCTGATATGTTGAGCTGGCCAAGAGCGGCTACTGATTAATTGCCTGTCCCGCAGGCACCTTTCGTCGTTCAGGCCGGTGCGGCGGACGTCGTCGTCTCTTTTTCTTTCTTGGGTGACGTTCCGCTCTTGCCGTAGTCACTGACATACCAGCCCCCACCCTTCAGTTGAAAACTGGTCTGGGAGAACTCCTTCTCCA
>JBEAVZ010000196.1:0-4321 GCA_041160645.1 Acidobacteriota bacterium | reverse complement strand
GAGTTACCCCGAGTTATTACCCCGAGTTATTGCCCTGAGATATTGCCCTGAGTTATTGCCCTGAGTTATTGAGATGACGAGCAGACCCTTCTCGTGCCGTTGATCGATGTCATATGTGGTTGTCATATGAAAAGAGCAGTCTGGTTATCTTTTTTTATCATTACGCTCTACGGTACAGTCGTGGCGTCGGCGTATCCGGCGAAAGAACTCCATCCTGGGATTAGTCTCACCAACGAGCAGATCAGCCCCAATCGACCAGCGAGCATTCTTCTCTATAACTACTTTTCATCCTCGATCGATCCATCAGTTGAAGATACAAATATCTATGTAACAAATGTGAGCGTCTGGCGGTTGATCTACGTCCGGATCCTCTTTTTCGACACGGCCAACTGTTCGTTTACCAGCTGGTCGCTGGCCCTGCGGGCTAACCGGACCGTCTCTTTTCGCGTCAGCGATATCGATCCGATGACCACCGGATACATTTTAATGGTGGCGATCGATCAGCATGGTTGCCCGGTGCGGGCTAACGATCTGCTTGGTGGTGAGTTCATTAGAATGGAGAGTGGCTATTCTTCAAATCTGGCGGCAATCGGGATTCCCGCGATCAACCTCGGCACTCCCGGCAACTCCGGCGCCCCGGGCACGTCGTCTTGTACGTTGGATGGATTGACGGCCGAGCTGGTCTTTGATGGTCTTCAGTACAGCCAGCTTCCGCGGACACTCGTGGTCGATAACATCATGTCGATCCGGGATGAGAACTTCGTCAAGTTGGTTCTCAATCCACTCGGCGGGGATGTGACCGACCGACTGCTCAGGATTGGCGATCTGGAGGGGTTGCTCTTTAATGACAAAGCCATTGCCTTCTACTTCAGAACGACCCGGGATGTCTGTCAGCTGGCGGAAACACTGCGGAATGGTTTTCCGCCAACCGACATCCCCTTTGAAGATGCGATATCCAAAGGAACCACCGGCTGGATGCTCATCTATGCTACCCGCGAGATAGGGTTGTCCGGCGCCGTCTTCAAGATCAACTCCAAAGGGCTCAATCACGGCCATAACCTGAGTTACACCACCACCGCCAGCCGAATTGTCTACAAGATGCCCGTCTTCCCACCCAACCGGGAGATGAACCTGTGAGGGGCGTCGCCCCGGTCGACAGGTCGTGAAGAGGGTCGTGGGGCGCAGATTCTATGGCAGCTTGAAAATGGCCGTTCTGATTCCCGCAGCCGTCCAGGCAAAGAGAATCTGGTCATTGGCGCGGACCATCTTTGGAAAACCGTTGGAGCGCGCGGTGCCGGAGGGGGCGATGGTGATCGCCTGATCCGCCTTGCCGTGCCGGTCGATTCGCCGGAGGCGGAGCGCTCCACCGCCGGGAGCCTTCTCCAGCCAGGAGACCAGCACGCTCCCATCATCGAGCATGAGCAGATCGACGCGGCCGATCGGCTGGCCATCATCGATGGTCAGCGGCTTGCCGAAGCTCTTTCCGGTATCGCCCGAGAGGGCCAGTTTGACGCGCGGAGCAGCGCCGGCAGCGGTATACCAGGCGACGGCGACCTGGCGGCCCCGGGCGGCGATGGCCGGACCATTGACCGGGCAGCCCGAGAGCTCCCAGCGATCAGCGGAGACGGTCTGCGGGGCGCTCCAGCGATGGTCGGTCAGCCGGACGATCGAGATGTCGCGGATCTCGTTCTCTTCGCCCTGCCGGGGGACGGTGCGGTCACGGTAGACGACGACCGGCCCGTCTGCCGTGACGGCGACCGCCGTCTGGCAGCATTCACAGACCCGCCCATCGAGGACGGCCTCATCGGTCAGGCTTCCATCACGCTGGATCTTTACGTAGCGCAGGGTCATCTCGCCATGGCCATGATCATGGCCAGTCTCCGCCTTCATCTCGCGCCCATCGAGCCAGACGGCGGCAAGGTTGCCGTCGGCAGCGGCAAAGAGCGAGACAAAGCCATGCTCAGCCCGCACGCCATCACGATGGGGGATGAAGGGCTTCTCCCAGCTCTTTCCGCCATCGAAGGAGCGCGCGATGTGCACATCGTAATCGAAGGTCTCCGGACTGCTCTTGACCAGCCAATGGGCGGCGAGGGTCCCGTCAGGGAGAACCACCATTGAAGGGAAGTCAGCCCAGTTGACGAACCAGTTGTCTCCTTCGGCGATGACCCGCGGAGTTGACCAACCCTCACCTTCGCGTGTCGCAAAGCGGAGGGAGAATCTTCCCGCGGGCAGCCGCTCGATCCAGCTCAGATAGACCTGGCCATGGCGGGCGACGGTCAGGTTGGGCTGGCCGCTGGCGACGCCGGCAGGCGCGGGGATCTCACGCACCTGCGCCGCGGCCATGGTTGTCGTCAGGATGATCAGAAGACTGACTCTCAAAACCCGGCTCATTGTTTCTTCTCCCGTAATCTATTGAGGATCGCCGTGGCTGCCCGCATCGAGGCCCTGGCCGTCCCGAGAGCTGCGCGCACTTTGGTCAGCTCGGCCCGCACGGCGGCGAGCCGCGCCGGATTGGTCAGAAGTTGACCAATCTCGGCGGTCAGCCGATCGGCATTCAAATCTGCCTGGAGCAGTTCCGGAGCGATCTGGTGGCCGGCAATCAGATTGGGCATGCCGACCCAAGGAACCCGGATCAGCGGATGGAAGATCCGCCAGTTGAGCTCCGAGGCTCGGTAGACGACGATGAGGGGCGTGCCGATAATCGCCGTCTCGAGGGTCGCCGTGCCGCTGGCGACGATCGCCAGATCGGCGGCGGCAAGCGCGTTATAGGTATCGTTCTCGACTATTGTCAGGCCGGGCGTCAGGCCAGGCGTGAGGCCGACCTCGGCCCGGGAGAGGGTGCGGGCGAGGGGCAGGATGCACTGCCACTCGGGATGTTCGGCCCGAAGCTGCTCGATCGTCTCGAGCAGCGGCGGCAGAATGTAGCGGATCTCTGAATGGCGGCTCCCGGGCAGGAAGGCGATGATTGGTCGGGCTGGGTCGAGCCCGTACGGCTCGGCAAACTCGGCCCGTGTCCTGGTGACCCGCACACTGTCGAGCAGCGGGTGGCCGACATACTCGACAGCGACGCCGTGCTCTTCATAGAAGCTCTTCTCAAAGGGCAGGATGACGAGCATCTTCTCGACGTAGCGACGAATGGTGCGGATGCGGTAGGTGCGCCAGGCCCAGATCTGCGGACTGATGTAGTAGAAGACGCGGTGACCATCCCTGGCGAGCCGCTTCGCGAGGCGCAGGTTGAACTCCGGCCAGTCGACCAGAATGACGGCTTCCGGGCGCTGTTCGCGCGCCGCACGCCGCAAGTGGCGGAAGACCTGCCAGAAGCGCGGCAGGGCGCGGACGACTTCGAGCAGGCCCATGATCGCCAGCTCGCGGATATCGACGAGCGTCCTGGCGCCGCTCGCCCTCATCTCGTCTCCTCCCGAGCCGAAGAACTCCCATTCGTCTCCCGGGGCCAGTTCCCGCAGGGCATTGATCAGCCGCGCCGCATGCTTGTCACCCGAGGCCTCACCGGTGACGACCATTATTCTTCGTGTTGCAACTCTCTCTTCGATCATAATCAGGCACCGTCAGGCAAGGTCAGGCGTGGTCCAGTGGTCCCAGTGTGGTCCCAGTAGCCATGGGCGTGTCAGTAGATCTCCGGTTCACCCACTGGACGGGTCCGCCAGCGGCGGTGGATCCAGAGCCACTGGTCAGGATAACGGCGGATGATGCTCTCGAGGACACTCGTGTAACGGGCAGTGTTGGTTCGCACGTCGACCTCGCGCTGGCCGGTCCGGACCGTCTCGACTGGTGGCTCGAAATGGAGCGTGTGGCGACCAGTCGACTCATCCCAGGTCAGGTAGCCGGGGAGGACGACCGCCTCCGTCCGCAGGGCGAGGGTGGCCACGCCGATCGTCGTCGAGGCCGGATGGCCGAAGAAGTCACAGAAGACCCCCTCTTCGCGGAGGGCATTCAGATCGGCGAGGATCCCCACCACTCCGCCGGACTTGAGGGTGCGGATCACCTCGCGGACGCCGTGCTGCTTGTCGATGCTGCGGTTGCCGTACATCGTCCGGTATCGTTCAGCAATCCGTTCGATAAGCGGGTTGTCGATCCGTCGGGCAAGGAATGATGACGGATAGCCATAGACCGAATGGGCATAGACCGAGAGCTCCCAGGCCCCGATATGGCCGGTAAGGAAGATCACCCCACGCCCGGTCGCCAGCGCGTTGAGATAGTGTTCGAGTCCATCGTAGACGACCAGCTCGCCAATATTCTGCGGATTGAGCCGCGGAAACTGGCTGATCTCGGCCAGCAGACGCCCAAGTGAACGGTACGACCC
>JBEAVZ010000244.1:0-6681 GCA_041160645.1 Acidobacteriota bacterium | reverse complement strand
GCGCTCCTGGCGGTCCGCTACGCGGTCGAGAACGGCATTCCGCTCAACTTCAAATTCATCTGGGAGCTGGAGGAGGAGATCGGCAGCCCAAACTTCGAGACGTTCGTCCGGCAGAACCTGGCGCGACTGAAGACCGATTCCGTGCTGGTCAGCGACACCATCTGGATCTCCCGCAAGCAGCCGGCGATCCCCTATGGTCTGCGTGGGCTGCAGGCCTTCCTCTTCAGGCTCGAGACCCATGCCAAGGATGTCCACTCCGGTCTGGTTGGCGGCGTCGCCCGCAACCCGCTTGGCGAGCTGGCGCACGTCATCAGTCAATGCTACGACGCCAAGACCGGCAAGGTGAAGATTCCCGGATTTTATGACGACGTGATTCCGCCGACCAAGGCGGAGCTGGCGAGTTTCGTCAACTCTGGTTTCACCGTCAAGGGGTTCAAAAAGGCCCACGAGCTGAAGACTATCCGCCCCAATATGAAGACCGAGGCCGATGTCCTGAAAGCCTTCATGGCTATGCCGACCTTCGAAGTCCACGGGATTACCGGGGGATATGGCGGACCAGGGGTGAAGACTGTCGTGCCCTACCACGCCGAGGCGAAGATCAGCACCCGGCTCGTCAACAACCAGCGTCCGTCGAAGATCGCCCGACTGATCAAGGAGCACGTGAAGAAGATCAATCCGGACGTGAAGGTCGAAGCGATCCAGTCACTCGAACCATTCCTGGGCGACTTTACCGGACCTTATGCCGACGCGGCGCGCGCCGCCATGAAGTTCGGCTTTGGCGCTGACGCCGCCTTCACGCGCGAGGGTGGTTCGATCGGGGCCGTCGTGACCATGCAGAAGCTGCTCAAGGCGCCGATCACCTTCCTCGGCCTCAGTCTGCCGGAACATGGCTACCACGCCAAGAATGAGAACTATGACTGGGGGCAGACGGCTGGAGGAATCCGCATGTTCGTCCGCTACTTTGAGGAGATCTCTCAGCTAAAATAGGGCCGGGGGAGCCTGCCGAATGTGGGTGGGGCGCGGCAGGAACGCGCCTCACCGCAGCATGTCGAGAATGATGTCCCAGTGGTGATTGCTCACCGGCACCACCGACAAGCGGGGCAGCCGAACCAGATCGAAGTCCTGCAGCTCTTCCCGATTTTTGATCTGGTGGAGGGTGACGCGATTGTTGAAGCGGCGCTTTGGTTTGATAGTGATGACGAGTGACTTCTCGTCGATCTCCTGGAGCTCACCCGGATCGGGGTAGGGATCGCTGACGGCCTCGGCAAGCCCAATGATCGCTTTCTCTGTCCCGGTATGGTAGATCAGAATATGATCGCCCATCCGCATCTCCCGCAGGTACTTCTGCGCGAGCGAACTGTGGACTCCCGACCAGACGGTCTTTCCATCCCGTTCCAGGTCGTCGTACGAATACTCTCCTGGTTCAGTCTTAAATAGCCAATGCTGAGGCATTCTTTACTCCTGACCAGCCGCGATACGGCGGTCACTCTCCATTGACCGGAGTCAGGGAGAGTCATGTGTTGTGTTTGTGACCAGTACGTTCAGGCACTCCAGGGTGCCATATCGGGGTTCAGTCAATGGACTTGGTGATGGCCACCAGAGTTGCCTCAGTGGCCCGGCGCAAGTCTTCCGGAGCGAGGATCATCTGCAGACCCCGCTGGCCGGCGCTCACACTCAGTTTTTCATGGTTGAGAGCCGATTGATCAAGGAAGAGCGGGTATCTCTTCTTTGATCCCAATGGCGAAACTCCGCCACGGATATACCCGGTCAGTGATTGTATTTCCTTCACCGCCACCAGTTCAAGCCGTTTGTTGCCCGTCACCGCGGCCATCTTCTTCAGATCCAGCTCGGCGTTGCCGGGGATGCAGGCCATGACCACCCCGCTCCGATCTCCGCGGGCGACAAGGGTCTTGAAGGTGGCCTCTGGCGGCATCCCGACCTTTCGGGCCACGGTGATCGCATCGAGTTCACTCTCGTCGACCTCATATGAGCGCAACTCATAGGCGATCTTCATTTGATCGAGCATGCGGGCGGCGATAGTCTTCATGATTGATCTGCCGGGTCGTCATTTGGCGGCCAGCTCAAGGGCCTCCTCCCACTTCGCGTAGAGCTCACGGATCCGGGCCTCCGTCTCCTGATACTGCTGGCTGACCGTCATCAGACTTTCGCGATCGCGCGTCACCTCTTCGCTGGTGAGCCGCTCGGCCAATCCCTGCAGTTCACTCTCGGCGACGTGGATCATCGACTCGATCTCCTCGGGGCGCGGACCTTTCGCCGGCCGACGCGAACCATTCGACTTGTTCTGGGGCGCCGGCTTGCTGTCCACCTTCGCCGCTCTCGCCTGCCGCTCCGCCGCGGCGGCGGCGGCCTCCCTGGCGGCGCGGGCCTGGTGATGGGCATCGTAGAATTCCGAGTACCCGCCATCGAAATACTCTGCCCCCTCGTCGCCAAAGAAGAGGATCTGTGTGGCGACGCGGTCGAGAAAGTAACGATCGTGGGAGACGGTGATGATCGTCCCGCCGTACTCGTTGATGGCATCTTCGAGAGCCTCGCACGAGGCGATATCGAGATGGTTGGTCGGCTCATCGAGGATGAGGACGTTGACCTGAGAGTAGATCAGCTTAGCCAGAGCGAGGCGCCCCTTCTCTCCACCAGAGAGCGTCGCGACCGACTTGAAGACGTCGTCGCCAGTAAAGAGAAAACGGCCAAGAAAACCCCGCAACTCACCGTCCGATGTCGCGGAGGCGGCGACCGTCCGCAACTCGTCGAGCACACTGTGGCGGTCATCGACCAGCGTCAGCCGCTGGTCGTAGTATCCGGGACTGACCCCGGTGCCCCAGCGCATCTCTCCGTCAAGCGGGGCCTGCTCTCCGAGAATCGTTCGCAGCAGGGTGGTCTTGCCGGTTCCGTTTCCACCGATCACCCCCAGCCGCTCACCGCGCCGCAGCGTCAGGTTGAGATGGCTCGCCAGCGTCTTTGTCGGAAAGCCAATCGCCAGGTCGTCAAGAATCAGAACCTGATCACCGGTGCGCGTCGTTGGTTTCAGCTTGAAGCTGGCCGTCTCGAGGTTGTTGACACTCTCGATTCGGTCGAGCTTCTGCAACATGATCCGGCGCGACTTGGCCTGCTTCGTCTTCTGCCCGGCAATATTGCGCCGGATGAAGTCCTCTGTCCGCGCGATCATCTCCTGCTGCTGCTCATAAGCCCGCTGCTGCTGCTCCTGCCGCTCGGCCTTCTCGACCTGGTAGGCGCTGTAATTGCCACGGTAGCTGTCGACCCTCCCAAACTCGAGATCGAGCACCCGCTCCACCGTGTGGTCGAGGAAGAAGCGGTCGTGGGAGATGATCATGTAGGCCGAACGATAGGCCGAGAGGAACTCCTCCAGCCATTCGACCGCCTCGACATCGAGGTGATTAGTCGGCTCATCGAGCAACAGGATGTCCGGTTCCTGCAGCAGCAACCGCGCCAACCCGAGCCGGTTCTTCTCTCCACCGGAGAGATTCTCGGCAATCTTCCCAAACTCATCCCGCGCAAAGCCGAGCCCGAGCAGCACCGACTCCGCCCGGGCCTGGTAGGTGAAGCCACCCTCATGCTCGTAGGCGTGCTGGGCCTCGCTGTACTCCTCCATCACCGCATCGAGCCGCTCCCCCTCGACCTCGGTCATGAGGTGCTCCAACTCGCGCATCCGGGACTCGAACCCCAGCAAACGCTCAAAGACCCCCAACGCCGCCTCGAGGACGGTCGTCGTTCCCCGAAAATCGACGTGCTGCGCGAGGACGCCAACCCGCAGACCGCGGAGACGCTCGATCTCCCCCCGGTCAGCCGTCTCCACCCCGGTTATCAGACGCAGAATCGTCGTCTTACCGGCCCCGTTACGACCGACAAGGCCAACGTGTTCACCGGGATTGATCTGAAAGTTTACGGCGCGGAGGACATCCTGCGCGCCGTAGGATTTATGAACATCAGCGAGACGAAAGAGCATGCGAATGGTTTACAGCTAACGAGTTACATTTGGGCCGATCAGGGCTTGGTGGCAGCAGCGGGCGTGCTGGCAGGTGAAGCCGCTGGCACCGGACGAAGAACGCCAAAGCTGTTGGGATTTTCGAGAATCCGTTTGGCGAGGCGATTCTCGATGCGGGCCTCATCGCGAGCCAATGCCTGGAGGGCCGCGGCGACGATCTGGCGACGCTGGGAGAGGATAGCCTCCGAGATCTCCTTCCGGACGCTGGGGTCATCGAGGGTCCGGTCACGGGTCTCGGTCTGCTTGCCGGTCAGCTTGAAGATATGCCAGCGGCCGGCCGAGTCCCGCCGGGGATCGAGGATATCGCCCTCTTTCATGGTCATGAGCTGCTGGCCGACGGCCGCCGGGAGCCCCATCATCTGTGGAAGCTCGGCAAACTGCGACTGGGGGAGGAAGCCGAGATCGCCGCTCTGGAGGGCGCTCTGGTGCTCGGAGAGCTGGCGGGCGATGGTGGCAAAATCGGAGCCGGTGCGGAGGCGGGTCTGAATCTCGCGCACCCGCTGCTCGGCGGCGGCCTCGCCCTTGACGTCAAACTTCATGCCGTTGTCGGCCGGGTCGATAATGATATCGGAGATGGCGACGCCGGGCTGGATCGAGAACTGCTTCGGATTGGTGTTGAAGAAGTCGGCGACCTCGCGATCCTGGACCTTGAGCTGCGACTCCGTCTTCTCGGTCAGCTTCTGCGTGGCGATCTGCTTGCGCACGAACTCGCGGAACTGGTCCTCGGTCTGGTTGGTCTGCTTCAGCTCATTGGCGAAAGCCTCTTCGGTGTAGCCATTCTCCTGCTTGTAGCGCTGGATGTACTGCTTGATCTCGTCATCGCTCGGGGCGATATTCTCCTTTTGCGCCCGTTGAAAGAGGAGCTCCTGAGTGATCAGATTATCGAGCGACTGAATACGATAGCCGGCAAGCGCGAGGGGGGAGAGCTGATTCTCCTGCCCGCGGAACTGTTGTGAAACGACCCGATCGACATCCTTGACCAGGATGTTGGTGCCATTGACCACCGCCGCCACATCCTCATCGGCCCCGGACCCGGCAGTCTTTTTATCACCGCAGGCAAGGGTGAGGCCGCTGGCCACCATAATCAGTAACGTGAAGAAGAAATTACGCACGAGAGAGCTCCTTAATCAGATTGATCGCTCCGTGGAGCGACGGGACACAAGCAAGAGAAGATCAGGCGATCGGTTCGATGATCGCGACCGCGTCGATTTCGACCCGGACATCACGGGGTAGTCTCGCGGCCTGGATGGTCGAGCGGGCCGGTCTGGCCGGATGGAATGCCTCGGCATAGACCTCGTTCATGGCGGCAAAGTCGGCCATATCGGCGAGGTAGACGGTCGTTCGGACCACCCGTTGGAGAGATGAGCCAGCCGCCTCGAGAACGGCGCGAAGATTGCTGAGCACCTGGGTGGTCTGGGTTCGAATATCGTCACCAACCACCTGCATGGTCTGCGGGTCGAGGGGAATCTGGCCGGAGGTGAAGACCAAACCCAGGGGGGCGACGGACTCGACCACGATCGCCTGCGAATAAGGGCCAATGGCGGCGGGCGCCTTTTCAGTCTGCGTTGAGTTGATCACGACAGTCTCCCACGAGATTATAGATTGTCAGGCTCACCCCGGGCGGCTGATCTGGCCGCGATGCGCGCGGGTTGGCAGATAATGGTTACTCCAAAACTTGGATCATACTAGATAGTTGAGGGGGAGGCAAACATTCGTCAACCTCCCGGCGGCTTCCATCAAAGCCTTGCGCCCCTCCGCGCCAATCTGGTTGCGCCCCGCGCCGGTCCGGATCACCGAATGTGGATCTTGACCACATTGGAGGTCGTGCCGTCGATGGCGAGCTGAAGATCGACCAGCCCCCGTCCGGCGAGCGTCCGGTCGAGCCGCAGGTTGAGCTGGTCGAGACCGACAAATCCGCCCTGTGGTCCGGCGTAGACCGGCGCAACCGGGGCGCCATTGATCAAGACACTGAGACTGGCGGCCGCGGGGATAAAGCGCCATCCGGTGCCAAAGAGGACCAGGAAGACCTGGTCACCTTCCGGGCCAAGATCGATGGGAACCGGCAGCCAGGTGGCCGAGGAGGCATCATAGCGCACGACCTGTTCGACGAGCTGCCGGCCATCGGCGGTGATGCGGAGGGCATAGGCCGCCGCGATTCCCCGTCCATCGGCCGCCGCGGTAAAGATGGCCGGGGCGGTGTTGGAGATCGGCATTAAGCCGGTCGAGAGACGCCCCTCGCGGGTCATGACCGTGACGCTGGCGGTGCCGGGTGACGTGCTTGCCGGCACCAGAAAGTTGATCTGTCCCGGAGAGACGAAGAAGAGCTGCGCCGTCCGCTCGATGCCCGCCGCATCCCGCACCCTGACGGTCGTTCCCCCCAGCTCGGTTGGCAGGGGGAGGCTGCTCGCGACGAGCGTCTCGGTCGCGAGCGACTGTCCAAAGATGGAGACGAGCGATTCACGCGCCATCAACTGGTCGCTGTAGCTGGCCGATGAGGTCGTGACGAGCGGCTTAAAGGCTGCGGTTGAGGTGGTCTGGCGAATCTTGTGATTGCCGGTATCGGCGATGACGAGCCGCCCGGTCGGATCGATAGCCACGTCATTCGGATTGAGCAGAGTCGTCGTGAGCGGGGAGACATCATCGAGTCCGCTCCCGGGCGA
>JBEAVZ010000224.1:0-2842 GCA_041160645.1 Acidobacteriota bacterium | reverse complement strand
GGTAAAGCATAGCTGGTAAATCTCTGAAACACCGCGGGAAGACTGCTTGTGCCGGCCTTCCCGCGGTGGTGTGAAGATGACGACGATCAATGCTCCATCGGGAAGCCGAAGGTGTAGATCGTGCCGTCGTGGGTAGTCAGGTAGATCTGGCCCATGCCGCCCGAGATTGCTCCGCCGCGGGCAAAGGATTTGACGGTGGCTCCGCTGTCCCAGAGCTCCTTGCCGGTCCGACCGTCAAGGGCGTAGATGACCGCCTTGCCGGAACGAAGAATCCGCTGCGCCGTCGAAAGCTTGGCCTTTGAGCGGTGCTCGCCGCTCGCGACGGCAAAGACCACGCCATTGATGATTGACGGGGTGAGTGGGGAGATCAGGTCTCGTGACGCCCAGGCCGGTTCGAGCCCGACGCCGCCATTCTGTTCAACCAGCTTCCAGGCGACGACTGCGCCATTGGACGCTCCCCCCGCGGGAGCCGTAAAGCCAGTTGGGAGCGGGCCCTCGACCGCGGCCAGAATCAGCCGCGTTCCGTCCCGATCCTGCCAGCTGGAGAGCGCTCCGGGCGTGAAATTGCTGCTCCAGGCCGTGCTCCCGGCCACGGCCGCGCCCGGGTTGCGACCATCGACCAGATGGATTCGCCCGTCGCGCGTCGCCGCCGCAATCATCGTCCGCCCCTTGTAATCGAAGATGACCGGGGAGGAGGTGAACTCGGCCCCGCCGTTGTAGCTCGCCTTGACCTTGAGCGTCCTGGGCTCGAGAGCGACGATCGAGTTGGCCTGCTCACCGCCGCTGCCAGTGGTCACGTAGACGGTGCCGGAACCATCGAAGGCCGCCCCGACCGTCCCGGCCACATTACCCTTCCAGCTGGTGACCTGTTTGCTTGCCAGATCGAGCGCCCAGAGTCCATTGGCGACACCATTGCAGCTTCCCGTGGTCGCCGCATAGGCCACCTGATCGACCAGAACGAAACCGCTCGCGTTCGACCCCGCCGGGAGAAAACGGACCGGAGCTTCATGGTCGGCTCCATTCGAGAGGTGGAGCGAGTGGAACATTCCATCACCCGCCAGAGCCTGGATCAGGAATGGTCCGGCGCCAAGCTGACCACCAGCCGGATTGGCCGGGTTGGGCCGTGGCGGTGCGGCGGCGGCCGCCGGAGGTGGACTGGCCGGAGGTGGACTGGGCGGATTGGGGCGGATGTTGGCAAGCGTCACCCCTCCCTGACCGGGCTCTCCCACCGCACTCTTGGCCGGGGTATTGCGCCCTCGTCCAACCGGTCCGGTCGGCGCCGGCGGTAGCGCCGCGAGAAGGGGACGAATGATTCCCGTCGTCATTCCTCCCGGACAGGCAAGTGTTCCCGGAACGGTCGAAGGGGCCACCTTGAGCTGCCTCTCCCACTCCATACGTCCAAGATCGGTGTCGATCGTGAAGATCTTGTTCGAGCTTCCACCTACGAATCCGAGCATCCGGAAACCGCGGTATCCAATCAGCCGGTCCAGCGTGGCCGGGGGATGGAGGGAGTTGAGCTGATACGGGGTGTTGTTCAGCTTCATCTTCCAGAGGTACTGAAAGCCCGTCGCCGGATCACGCCGCTGCATCGACTCCGGAGAGATCTTTCCATCAGTCCGAATCCAGGCTGAGCGTTGCGCGTCTGAACTCTCCGTCAGCCAATCAAAACCAGCCCGCTGGCCAAAAGCGATACTGCCGAATGCCATGGTCAGGGCCATCGCTACTAACAATCGTTTCATTGACGGCCTCCTTTTGCCGCGGCCACACCGGCCCGTGTATCGATCCCGAAGCAGTATTGGTAACCATCGAAGGTGTTGATGTAGACCTTGCCATTGGCGATCGACAGTCCACCCCAGTGAACCCACGAGGCGATCTGGTCACCGCTGTTCCAGAGCTCTTTGCCGGTCTGCGCGTCGAGCGCGTAGAGCACCGCCTTCTTTGAATTGCGGATCCGGTTTGACGAGTCGTGATTGTAGGCGAGTCCGATGTCGAAGGCCGCCTGATCGGTGTCTTCACCGCTGCCATAGGCAAAGATCACGCCATTGGCGATCACGGGCGGCTCGGCACGGTTCATGTCGCGCGAGAGCCAGGCCGGATCAAGGGTGTACTTGCCATCCTTCTCATTGACCTTGAAGGCGGCGATCGCGCCGTACTTGATCGGGCCATTCTCGATCGGGGCCTTGAACTTCGAGTGTTTCGGACCCCAGAAGGGCGTCAGCGCCCAGCGCGTCCCTGACTTGTCTTCCCACGTCGCCATCGATCCCCAGATCCCGGCCGAAGCGAAATTGACCTCTTCGTTGCAGATGAGCGGAGTGCGATGGAGCGGGGTGCGGTGATCGTCACCGCCAATCGATTCGGTGTCCATCAGATAGATGACACACTCTTTGCCGGCATCGATCATCAGCTCTTTCCCCTTGAACTTGAAGATCGCCGGAGTAACCTGCATGTCGAGATCGCGCTTCCACAGCCACTCGGCATTGCTTGGCCCATAGTAATCGACCAGCTCCGCCGCCTTGGTTGTCGGGTTCTGCCGGACGCCGATGATCCCGTTGCCGTAAACGCCATTCTCCGGATCCCACGGGCCATCACCCGTCCCGGTGTAGAGCACGCCACTCGAGCTGATCGCCGGACCAGTTCGTCCCCACATTCCTCCACCCGCCGGACCCCAGGTCCCCACCTTGTCGGTCGCCAGGTCATAGATGTAGACCATGTTCGGATTGCCGCCGCAGCCCTGCGCGGTATGCGTGTAGATGACGTTGTTGCGCAGGCTCAGCGCGTAGGGCTTGCCATTTGGCGGCATGAACTTCGCTGGCGGGGCAATCTCCCGGCCATCGGCAAGGTT
>JBEAVZ010000211.1:0-4633 GCA_041160645.1 Acidobacteriota bacterium | reverse complement strand
CGCATGTACCGGTCAATATCCTCGACCGACTGAATCTTGTTGTTGATATAGTCGAGAAAGAGGACCAGACCCACCCCGCCAATCAGCGCCAGCAGGGCGCTCAGGAAGATGTTCTGGGCCCGCTTTGGCTCCACCGGAATCTTTGGCCGGGCCGCGTTCTCGATCACCCGAATGCTGTTCTTGAAGAGCCCGGCCGTCGAAAGCTCGACACCCTGCTGACTCTGCAGCAGCCGGTCGAGCATCTGCCGGTTGGTGTCGATCTCCTGCTGCAGCATCTTGGCCTGAATCGCCCCCTCACTCTGCTGCAATGTCTCGACGCGCTGCTGGTTGAAGGCCTTGCGCAGCGAATCTTCCCGCTGCAGTGCGGTCTGGTAGAGATTCTCGAGCGTGTTCAGGATCCGTTGGTGGGCGACCCGCAGCTCCCCTTCAAGCTGCGAGATCTGCTGGCTGATCTTCTTCACTTCCGGCCACTCCGGCGTGAACTCGACCAGCAACTGCTCACGCAGGGCCCGCAGATCGGTGATCCGCTTGTTGAGATCCTGCACGAGCGGATCGCGCTGAATCTCCGGCAGCGTCGTGATGTCCGGAATCTTGCGACTCAGCTCAAATGTCAGCTGCGCGTTCTTCCGCTCATTCTCCGCCTGCAACAGGGACTGGTTGAGCGACCCCAGACGGGCGATGACCGTGTTCTCCCGCTCCCCGAAATCGATCACTTCATTGGCCCGCCGGAAGTTGAGCAGCCGCTCCTCCGACTGTTGGACCTTGATCTTGTAATCGTTGATCGTCTTGGCGAGGAACTTCCCGGAGTCCTTGTTCGTGTTGTAGATGTCGTTAAAATTGTTGTCTTTGTAGGCTTCCGCCCAGTTGTCGGCGATCTTCCTGGCCAGATCCGGGACGCGATGGCGATAGTGGATCTCGATCAGCCGCGTATCGCGAACCGGACGAATCTCGACATTTCTGAGCAGGATGGCCGTGAAGGGCTCGAGGCGCTGCATCTCGGCCTGCTCATCCGTCTCGCCATCGGCAACCTCGACCGATTCCGCCTGCAGGTCGATTGGCCGCGAGAGGCCGGGGTCGAACTCACTGTTGTGCTCGAGGTCGAGCCGCTTCGCCACCAGCCACGCAATCTTCGGACTCTGCAGGATCTTCAGCTGGGTGTTGAGATACTGCGTGTCGTCCCCGCCCCCCATGCTGATCTGCACATCTTTGATATTGACCGCGCGATCTTCACGCCCGATCTCGATCTTGGTTACTCCCTCATAGATCGATGGCAGACGCAGATTGTAGATCGTCGTCAGGGTGACGATGATCAGCACGACGCTGATCGGAATCCAGAGCCGCCGGCGGATGATTCGCCAGTAGTCGCGGAGGTGGACCTGCTCGACGCCCGAGGCCTGCCCGCGACCGTACCCATAGGTTCCGGCCTCCCGGCGCGCGTCGAGGGCGGCCGTCGCCTCCTCGATCGTCACCAGCTTTACTTTGTTCTCTTCCTGCATTGTCTCAATCCGGTCGATCGTTGTGCCATCTCCGCACCGCCATCTTCTCCCCCGTCAGCGGGTGATCAGGAAGGGAATGGTGTTGAGCAGATTGACGCTCACGCTGAGAACTCCCCGCCCCATGCTCTTCGGCAGGGAGGAGGGGACATGCACGACATCATTGGGAAGGAGGACGATATCCTCGGCCTTCCGCCGCTGAATGTCATCCACATTGTAGACAAACTCCTGGTGGACCTTCGAACCTGGATCCTGGCGAACAATGCGGACCCGGCTCCGGGCGGCATCGGGCGCAAAACCGCCGGCGATCCCCAGCGCCTGGACAAGCGTGAGGCGACTCCGCATCGGCGTCGCTCCGGGCTTGACCACCGCCCCCGTGACGAAGATCTGGTCGGTCTCCGGAATGCTGATGATGTCGCCCGGGCGGATGAACGGATTCGAATCGGGTGTGCCCACCAGCACATCGCGGAGTCGATAGGCGACCAGTTTCGCGTCACCATGATCGACCGAGACCGGAATGGTCGCCTGACTCGCGGCAATCGTCCGGTCCAGATTCAATTGCTCGCCCTTCAGCTGTTCGCTCCGTCCTGCCGCCTCCGCCGTCGACTGCGCGGCCACGCCATTGGTCGAGACTGGCTGGATCCCGCTCTCCGCGCGGGCCAGCTCCATCACTGGTGAATCCGGATCGCAGAAGTCAGGCGCACTGCCCCTGATCACGTGGACGACTCCCCCGGCATTCCCCCCCGGTCCGCCGGCAAAGGTCAGCAACTCGAGCAGGCGTACCCGCCGCTGCAGCTGAAATCGCCCGGGTTGCATGACGGAACCGATCACCGAGACCGGCTGGCTCTTGTACTCCCGCACGAAGACGTCGACCTGCGGATCGCGGAGATACTTTCGATACCGCTCGCCAATCAGCTGCGCCAGCTGCGCTTCAGTCTGACACGCCACCTTTATCTCATCCAGAAAGGGAAGCCGGATCGTCCCCTGGTTGGTCACCCGGACCTCGCGTGTCAGCTCGGCCCGCCCATAGACTCGCACATCGAGCAGGTCACCCGGTCCGATCTGGTAGCTGTCGTCCTCGGCCAGTCGCAGCGGGCCGTCGGGAGCCGCTGTTCCAGCCTGGCCAACCTTGGCAATCCCTGATTCTGGCCGCGCCTCCGGGCGCTGCGCCAAACCCGCCTGGCCGCAGACCAGCAGGAACCCCGCCAGAAACAGAGGCGCGATCTTCCGCCAGCCCCGGGCCGCCAGCAAAACCGGCAACGACTCGAACCCAACCATTTGGCCAAACTTCTGGTCCATCAGGCTCCCTCCGGGACGGCACGCTTTCCGGCCATCCATTTCAACCAGACCAATCGTGTAACCAGACCCAATTATGCAATCAGACCAATCAATTCAATTGTTCCGGTCAATTGTTCCGGTCAATTGTTCCGGCGTTCCGGTCAAGCGTTCTGGCTGATCGATACTGATCTGGGTCGTCTCGCCAATCGAACCCGACCAACGAGCGGCCGGAACTTTGCGGACCGTCGCGCCGTCGAGGCTGGCGAACACAAACCCTTCGCAGTTCCTAAAAGTTTGTCATAACACGATTTAATAGATATTTTCTACTAGCAGTCTCAGTATCGCTGATCGAATCAAGAGCTGTCAATCGATCAATATTTTCGCCTCCTTTGGCCGCTGCGGCACATCCGGGAGCCAGCTCCCGCCACTTGCCGATCAACGATGAATTGAGTACGCTCTCCTTTGGTCTCCAGACAAGCACTGCTGGCGCCGACAAGTTATGGTCAATATCTCCATCCGTCCGCTCATCATTCGTCTCGCCATCTTCCTGTTGCTGCTCGGCGGCGGAATCGCCGTTGGTCAGCGAGTGGTTCTGACTGCCCTTGGCGACAGCTTTGCCAGCTATGTCGAGCGCACCCCCACCCTCTCCACGGCGGCCCAGCTTGAAGCGATGGATCTGGCCGCCCACTATGCGCCATTCGACCCCTTCATCCGGCTGCGCCGTGGCGGTCGCTACATTGCCGCGGCGACCGACGAGGGCAATGAGGAATGGGGCGGACGCGCCGTCGACGAGATCCGTCAGGCCGCTCTCGCTGCCCCCACCGACTACCGGATCTGGCTTGCGCTTGGGCGGGCGCTCGATCGGGTCGGCGCCCCGGCGGAGGCGCGCCCGGCCTTCGAACGGGCCCTCCAGCTCGCTCCCAACTATTTCGATACCCACTGGGCATTTGCCAATCATCTCCTGCGGGCCGGGGACCGCGAGGCCTCCTTTAGGCTGATGCAACGGGCCCTCGCCCTCCGCCCGGCGGCCTTTGCCCTCATCTTCGACTATGCCTGGGAGGCCTATGATGGCCGGATTCCCGCGATTCTCGCGGCGCTCGCGCCCCCGCCCGCCATCCAGGCGCAGCTGGCCACGCTCCTTGTCCGCCGCAACCAGTCCGCGGCGGCGCTCGAAATCTGGCGCCAGATCGCGGCTCCCGCGCCCCCCGCGGTTCGCGAGTTTGCGCTCAGTCTTCTCCAGGCGGCCCGCCCCACGGAGGCCTGGCAGGTCTGGTCGGCCGCCGGCCTGCCGGACATGGAGCCGCCCGACCCCGACTCGCTGCTTGCTAACGGCGGCTTCGAGCGACGCATCCTTCTCAACAATCGGCTCCCTTTTCGCGCCTGGCAGATCAATGCGAACAATGGCGTTCGCGTGACGGTCGATCGCCAGGATCCCGATGATGGCGCACAGAGCCTGCGGGTCGGCTTCAGCCTCGAAAACAACCAGCCCCTCACCGTCATTACCCAGGTTGCTCCAGCTCTCCCCGGCCGTGACTACTGCCTCTCCTTCTCCCTGCGCACCGAAGAGCTGAAGAGCCTCAGTCTGCCGAAGATCGAGCTGTTTGATCCCGCCAATCCCGAGCAGGTCTATGTCGCCACTCCGCCCCTCCCCGGGGATTTGGCCACCTGGACCGATCAATCGCTCCGGATTCGCACGGCCAGGACGACCGAATCGCTCTCCGTGCGGCTCCAGCGCCCGCCCTGTGCCGATCCATTCTGTTCAATCGAGGGGCGTCTCTGGCTCGATCGCTTCAGGCTCGCCCCGTGTGCCCCCTGACCAGCCAGTGCCCCCCCCCGAACTCTGTCCGGGCCCGGTCTGGCCC
>JBEAVZ010000193.1:0-11267 GCA_041160645.1 Acidobacteriota bacterium | reverse complement strand
CATTTAATCCGTGAAGGGTTAAAGTCGCTTTAATTAATCTTGACTTCCCCCGCACTCCCGCCAGCAGAACAAAAACAGCCGCAATTCAATAATAATTATTGATTGTAGTTTTAGCGCATAGTAGTCTGCGGGGTATGGAGGGAGAAGAGATGGATGAAATGAATCAGGCGAGAGAGCAGACGCTGCGTGAGCGGCTGGGTACGCTTGGCGGGCACATGACCCGGCAGCGAAGTGCCGTCTACGGTTATCTTCGGGCCGGTCGGCAGCATCCGACGGCGGAGGAGGTCTATCTGGCGGTCAAGCAGGAGCTGCCACGAATCAGCCTCGCCACGGTCTACAAGAACCTCGAAGCGCTGGTGAATTGTGGATTGGCCACCAAAGTGACGGCAGGCGATGGGGCGGCCCGGTACGACATTCGGACGGATCACCATTACCACAGTCGCTGTCTGAAGTGTGGAGCGATGGTCGATCTGGAGCCGGAGGCCGAAGCCGCACTGCCTGGACTGGTGCGGGTGCCAGTAGAGTTCGAAGTAATGCAGTACCGGGTCGAGGTGTTGGGAATCTGTCCGGTCTGTCAGCAGAACTGAAGACGGTATTGAAGAATGAAGCCGGGCGGGAACCTGCACTGCCGCTGGAGCGGGTGATGCAAACATGGCGGTTCGGCTGACCGGGGTGCACGTGATCGCAACCAGAGGCGACTCCCCCGGTGATTCAGGGACGGGGCAGAAAGCGGCGCTCGTCGATGGTCGAGACGCTGACGCCATCATAGAGCGTCTGCCCATCGACCATGGTCAGAACGACATCGCGTGCCGAAGCGCTGAAGATGATGGTCGTGACCGGATCGTGGACGGGGATGGTCTGGGGCTTGGAGAGATCGACAGCAATCAGATCAGCTCTTTTGCCCGGTTCGAGGGAGCCGATCTGGTCAGCGAGGTGAAGGGCGCGGGCGCCATCGATCGTCAGGAGGCGAAGAATCTGCGCCGCCTCCGGCCACGCTGGGGTGGCGCGGTGCGCGCGGTGGAGAAGGGTGCAGAAACGGGCTTCATCGAGCAGGTCGAGGCTGTTGTTGCTGACCACGCTATCGGTTCCGAGTCCGACGGCCAGGCCGCGGCTCTGCCAGCTGTGGAGGTCGGCCACTCCGTGACCAAACTTGGCGTTCGACTTTGGACAGTGGGCAAGACGGGCGCCAGTCCCGGCCAGCAGCGACAGGTCGGCCTCGTCAATGGTCACGCCGTGGATCAGGAGCGGGGCGGCTTCAAGCACCCCGAGCTGGTGAAGATAGGCCATGGTCGAACAGCGGGGGGGAGTGAACGCGATTCCCCGCCGGCGGAGCGAATCTCCAAACTCTCCCGAGCCATCCTGAAGAAGAAGCTCCTCCGCGCGCGACTCGGCGGCGTGCAGAGCCAGATCGAGATTGTTCTCGATGGCCAGCCTGGTGGCGAAACGATAGAGCTGGTCGGAGACGGAGTAGGGGGCGTGGGGAGAGATCCCGATCCGGAGACGGGCGGCCGCCGCGGGGCCTGCTTTGGCGAGGTGATTCTGGTGACGATCGAGCTTCTCGCGGAGAAGATCGATTGCCGCGGCCGCCTGATCGCGGGCCGGGCCAAAGCATTCCTGATAGACAATACCGCGCAGTCCGGCTTCGCGCAGGGCTTCGACGGTCTGGAGTGAGTCGGCGGTATCGGCGACCGTCGTGATCCCGGAACGGATCGCCTCGAGACAGCCCAGGCGCGCGCTATCGAGCAGCTGGTCGGCGCTGAAGAGCTCGGCCTTGAGGGTGATCAGTTGCACGATCCAGGGTTGGAAACGGGACTCCTCGACCCGCCCGCGCAGGAGGGTCAGCTCGAGGTGAGTGTGAACATTGACCAGTCCCGGCAGAATGGCCGCCTCGCCGAGGTCCTTGAATGTAGCCTCCGGGTAGTCCTGGCGCAGTTCCTCGCGCTTGCCGACCGCCCGAATCTCGGCACCGTCGATGAGAACCGCTCCGTGATCGATGACGGGAGAGGTGACCGGCACGACCCAGCGCGCGGAGAGGATCGCGAGGCTCATAGCCCTCTTTCACGGCGCAGTTGACGCCACTGCTGCTGGCGGGGAATACGCTGATCGGGCCCTTCGTAGCGAGCCTCGAGCTGCTTCTCGTTGAGCATATAGCCCTGGAGCCAGATCTCGGCCGTCAGCCACTCACCAACCTTGGGCAGCCCCTGGAGGTCGGCGCGATTGACCAGAATCTCGAGATTGAGCAGGCCCAGATCGAGCCTGATCCAGATCAGGTTGCTGGTCGTATGCTGGTTGCGCAATTCCCGCCAGGCGAGAATCGAGCCGCGCAGTTCGTAGTCATTCTCGGCACATTCGCGCCCCGCGAGTCCGGGCCGGATGAGTGGCTCGCGGCGCTGCCGGGATGGGCGAAGAACCTTGGCGCGGTAGGCCAGCCCGGAGACGGCAGCGGTCACCTCGCGCCACGGCAACTGGCGGAGGTTGAGCTCCGTCAGGTTCTGCAAGGCAAAGACCAGTTCGGGACCGCCGGCATGGCGCAACGAACCGGTCAGCAGCGCTTCGCCCTCCTGCTCGAATTCGAGAATCTCCCAGGGGTAGAACTGGTAGACCTGCTGATTTCGAAAGGCGGGACGACAGTCAGCAAAGTAGGTCCCGTTGGGGCTCTCATAGACCATCGTCCAGACTTCGAGCCCCGCTCCTAAACTCCAGCAGCTTCCGTGCAGAATGCCCTTGGGTCGGAAGAGACGGGTGATCGTGCCGCGGTCGTGCGCCTCCATGGCCAACGCCTGGTATGACGCCTCGTCGTTAATTCTGAATCCGATTGCTTCAAACGGTTCGGCCATGGTTCAAGTCTAAAAGCCGGGAAAGAAAAAGTAAAAGGATAAACCGGGCCGACTGATCAGGGCGTCTGTGGAAATAGCGGCCCGGAGTCTTCCCGGAGCGTGGAGATCCTCAGCTCTCTCTCTTCTTTCGCTTTTCCGTCCGCTTCTCCGGGGGTGGAGCGAACTTGCGGACCCCGCGAATATTGCGGGCCGGACCATGGCGCGGCGGCTGGTTGCTGCGGACCATCTCCGCGAAAAGATCGACGTCATAGTCGCATTCACGGGCCATCTCTTCGCGAATGGCATGAAGCTCCTCAAGAAAATGGGGACGTTGATACATCAGATTACTCACTGATCAGAAATTCGGGGGTGACAATCTCCGGGACAAAGAAACCCGCCGTAGTATTGAAGAGTTTGATTCTGGCCTGCCGGTGAACATTGGCGAGGTGCCCAAAATTCCAGGTGACGATATAGTCGATCTTGTGAAACGAGGCGAGAGCCACGTGGAGAGCGTCGCCGATAAACTTGCGTTGAAAGATTCCGCGCGCCAGATAGCCATCAGCGAGAATAGCCGCCTCCTCGGTAATCTCGACCTGTGGAAGATCGCGGATAAGGGCGAGGTAGCTGCGGCGATAGGGCTCACGGGTCCGTTCAAGCTCCCGCACGACCAGCGGGGAGACGAAGGGCCGGTAGTTGCCCAGCTCGTGCTCCCACCAGCGAATGGTCAGATCGCGGCGGAACGACTCCCCTTTATCCAGATAAGCGCCGATGACCGAAGTCTCAAGATAGATGGTGGTCGCCAATGATCACTTCCCGCCCTGTTCGGGCTGCTCTGTGGCCGCGACCGAGATCGCGGCCGTCTGTGGCGTCAGTTTGAACTGGTAGCGGCGCAGGTCAAAGACGACGCGAAAATGGGAGAGGTAGTCGCCGCCAAGGACCCCGTGCTGCTCGAAGCCCGAGGTCTCATTGACCGAGCCAAGATCGAGGATCAACGCCCGCGAGCGATTCTTGCGCAGCCCATTGACGGTGAGGGTATTGATTCCCAGCGCGGCGGTGTCATCCGCGATGCCGGCCGCCCCGATCACCCGCACCTTGACGCCTGGCAGAATGAGGTTCTCCAGCTGGTAGGACTTGACGGCGGCTTTCGAGATGACGCTGGTGCTGGCGCCGGTATCGATGATGAAGTTGAGGGGGCGATCGATCCCCGGCAGGTTGGTCTCGGTGCTGACCAGTCCCCCGCTGGTCGAACGAATTGGCACTTCATACCCGTCCGCGAGAGCGCGGGGAGCAACTGATTGACGCACCGTCTCCCCGGCAAAGGGGACGGCAAGCTGAACCGGCGTCTCGGTCCCGCGGCCACTCGCCGGCGGCGTATCATTGGAGACTGGCGACACTGGCAAAGGCGGCTCCGGCGGAAGCGGCGTGCGATCGAGCGTCAGCTCGCGGGCCTTGTAGTCGAGGGTCATCGCGAAGTTGGCGAGGATGGAGAGGCCCAGGTAGCCATCCGCCCGCTCGGCCTCGGGAATATCGGGTGAAGAGTAGACGGTTCGAATATAGACGGGGACCATTTCGATCTTCGCCTCGCCAATGACGAGACTGTCGAGCAGTCCGTAGATGATCGGAAAGGTGCCGTCACCACCTATGGCACGCGCGTTTCCACCGCGGGCGACTGGGCGGATCCCGAGCCGCTCGGCGGCGCGATCGGAGAGCACGGAGAGACTCGCTCCGGTGTCGATGATCAGCCGGATCGGCCCTTTGCCATTGATCGTAACATTGATCATCGGACGAAAGTTGACGATCTCGAAGGGGATGGTGGTGAGTTCACGCCCGCCGGTCCGGTGAATGCGGGTCGTCCCGAGGTAGCGATAGAAGTCGATCAGCCCCTTGATTCGCGCGCGACGTTCAGCATCGGTCTTCGGAGAGACCTCGAGAAACCGCTCAAAGGCGTCAGCCGCTTCATCGTAATATTCCAGACGCGAGCAGGTTCGGGCGAGTGAGATGTAAAAATCTGGTTCATTCGGCTCCAGTTGAACCGCCCGCCGCAGCCCGGCATAGGCATTGCGCGTCCGGTTCTCGAAATACTCGACGTCGGAGAGTCCGGCGATAGCCAGTGCTTCACGATCGTTCAAACGGACAGCTGTGTAGAGCGATTCGATCGAGGTGCGAAAGTCTCCGGAACGGAGGAGAGCCGTGCCGAGAAGGGAGTGGGCGCGGGCGTTGAGCGGCTCCGCAGCAAGAACCTGGGCCGCGTTCTGGTAGGCTTCCAGCAGTCGATTCTGCTTGATCTGGGCAAAACTCATCCCCAGCCGGGCCGCTTTGTCGTTCTGATCACGCTCGACCAGCTGCCGGTAGAGTGTCTCGGCCGTTGGGAAATTGGCCTGCCGCAACTCCTTCTCGGCCTGCTTCATGACCTTTCCGCGCGATTGTCCGGCCACCTCACCGATCAGGCCAAGTAGAAGCAGGGCGCAGATTCCAACACTCTGCGCCACCGAACTAAAAATGTGTCCCATTCTCGTCATCTCTGCACCTCACTACTTCAGGATCATCCCAGTCTTGTTCGACCAGAAGAGAAGATCGAGTTCATCAAAATCGATGCCGATATCGGCCGCAAAGTCCTTCATCCGCGCCTCGATCGCCAGGTATTTCTGGCGGGTTGTCGGCGGCTTCGGCTGATCGATGACGCGCAGTTCATGGAGACTGCGCAGAATATGCTTGTCAAGAATCGCGTAACCGCGGTACCCGATGTTGCGGAGGTAGTGACTTCCCTCCTTGTATCCGATGCCCTTGATGCCGGGGGTGCGGGCGAAATAGTCGCGGCGCGCCTCGCGATCGTTTCCAAAAGAATCGAGCTTTTCGCGGAGGCGCATTCGACAATCGGCACGCAGCCAGGAGCGGGTGGTCACGATGTAACCTGAACGGGCGCGGGGAAAGCGATGCGCGCCGACGAGAGCCTCCATCAACTGCTCGTGGGTGCCCCGCCGCAAGAGTCGGCGGACGCGCTCAACGGAGACCTCACCCATCCGCGCACTCGCGCCAGCGGTGAAGATGCAGTAGACCAGCTCCTCGAAGAGGCGGGCATCATCGCCGGCCCGCCGGATTGCCGCAAAATCGGCCAGCCTCTCCCGGATCTCCCGCCGTTTCAAACGGTAACTGGCCTGTAGAAGTTCGATCTCTCTGTTCATAGTCTGAATGTGGTCAACCAGGCGAAAGCCCCGGAAAGATTCGACAGAGGGAATTGTAGAAGTCGCTTTCGGCCACTGTCAATCGGGTCTCCCGGAGAAGACGATCCAGAGCGCAAGAGGGACAGGGAACCCACTTGACAATTAGGGGTGGAAGATTGAAATAGGACTGATAGGACCAATAGGAGTTTTTGTCAGATCGATCCAAGCGGTCTGCCGGGTCTTACCGGCTCTACTGGTCTTACTGGTCTTACTGGTCCTATCGGTTCTATCAATCCTGTCTTCCATCCCCTGCTTGTCAAGCAAGTTCATAATGCAGATAGCCTGATCCCCTTTCGACCTTGCAGTCCGGCGCCGGGGGCTGTGAGCAGCTCAGGGACTGGTTGGGCCGGGGATAACCAGCTGATCGTCAACCGGGTCATAGTCAAAGACTACTCCAAGCCGATTGAAGCGATCGAGTCCGGGATGGTTCAGAAAGAGGGCCCGGCGCGCCGCCGCGGGGGTCTCTCCCAGCCGCCGGCGAATCTCGATGGTCAGCCGCTGGGCGATCCGCGCCGCCGCGAGAACAAGCTGGCGCCGGGATTCGGCGGCGATGGGGGTTCCCCGAAACTCCTGCTGGCCAATCCGGGCGAGACCGATTCTGGCATAGTCATCGGTCGTCTGGTCGATGAGGGTCAGCAAACGGAGACCATCGGCGCGATCTCCGCGGCGAACGAGGGCCAGTTCATGAATCCAGCCACGCCGCTTGCGGCTGATGGCCAGCAGATGGAACCGTTCGCCACGACGATTGCGGATGGAGCCGAGTAACCCGACCACTCGTCCGCGCCGCAGCCGTTGCACCAGCCGGGCCTGCAGGTCAGGCCGCTCACGGAGTGGAGAGTATCGCTCATCGACGATCACCGCGCGGCGCCCGCCCACTGGTGGCCGGCTCTGGGCGCCGACCGGATCGATCAGGCCGCCCGTGAAGATGAACACGACCGGGTTGAGCAGACAGACCAGTCCCACCAAAAAGAAAGACCTCTTCATTCATTCATCATTTCCGGGGTGGCCAGTCTGTTGAATTAGACGATCTTGAATCGACTGAAATCGCGTCCGTAAGCCGCTTCCTGACTCTCGATCGCGAGGAGGTAGTCAAAGATGATCATTCCCTTGCCGGCTGGCGCCGGCGTCAGGGAGTCGAGAAAGAACGAATATGGGAGGCTCTTCCGCCGCGATTCGGTTCGCCAGCGTAGCAGAACCTGGATCGGGAGAAAGTAGACGGACTGGTGGCGACTGAATTCGACCAGAAAACCCGCCACCGCCCCGCAGCCGGCGGTCCGCTCGAGAAACTCGACCTGGTGTGGATGAAGGTTGTCGAAATCGAGCACCTCGCGCCGGGTCGTCTTCGCGTCATAAAAGATGCCGCGCCCATCCGGGGCGAGAACCCCACCATAGTCGGGTTCGCCCTTCGATTCCGGAATGAAGCGCCGCCAGTCAGCGGAGTTGGTCTGGCTCACGGCCCGGGCCAGCGAACCGGCGGGCAATCGTTCGGTAGCTGAGACGATCCCGGTCGCCGGCAAGGGGTTCGCGTGACGGCGTTCTCCGTGGGCCCCGCGCGCGACGATATATCTCCCGGGAATCGCTTTGCGGGTGATACAGGCACGGCCCTGCCGCTCGTACGCCTCGTTGGTACGGTTGATCATCTCCTGAAAACCGCTGCCGGTCTCTGCGCCGCGCCTCTTGATGACCATTCGTCGTGTCTGAATGATGGCTGATGCAGGCGATGGAAGTCCGCACCTGCGTCCGGACTTCCAGACTCAACGGGTTACGCTCCCGCGAGGAGGTCGTCATCAATCTCAAAATTTGAGGAGACGTTCTGAACATCGTCGTGATCATCGAGGGAGTCATAGAGCTTGAGCATCTGGTTGGCTGCCGCCCCCTCGAGCTTGATGGTGTTCTGGGGAACCATAGTCACCTCAGCCGAGAGCGGCTCGATGCCGGCCTTCTTGATACCATCGAGAACTACGTGAAAATCGTCGGGTGCGGTGAGGATCTGGTAGGAATCGCCGTCGTTGACCATGTCCTCGGCGCCCGCCTCGAGAGCCAGCTCGAGCATCTCGTCCTCACCCTTCACCGTGCCATCGACGATGATCTGCCCCTTCTTGTTGAACATCCAGGCGACCGACCCGGACTCGCCAAGATTGCCGCCATTCTTCGAGAAGATGTGGCGGATCTCGGAGACCGTCCGGTTGCGGTTATCGGTCATGACGTTGATCATGACGGCGACCCCGCCCGGCCCATAGCCCTCATAGGAGATCTCCTCATAGTTGACGCCATCCAACTCACCCGTGCCACGTTTGATGGCGCGGTCGATGGTGTCATTGGGCATGTTGGCCGCCTTCGCATCGGTGACGGCCTTGCGCAGACGGGCATTGGTGACGACGTCACCACTTCCCCCGGAGCGGGCCGCGACGGTGATCTCTTTGATCAACTTGGTGAAGAGCTTGCCGCGCTTGGCATCGAGCGCGCCTTTTTTGTGCTTGATAGTGTGCCATTTCGAATGGCCTGACATAGGACTTACCTCGGTTGCGAGAGATGGTTTGAGAGATAAGTGGTGAATATAGCATAGCGACAACGGCCGGGCAAAACCCGCAACGCTTGACTAATCGCTACGCAGCGGACACGATCAATCCGATGGGCGCAACACTCTACGAAAAGACCATGCAGCGGGCACTCCGGCTCCTCTCCTACAAGGCCAGAACCATCGAGGAGATGCGGCGGCGGCTGCTCGAAAAAGAGTGGGCAGAAGCGGAGGTGGTTGAACAGGTGATCTCGCGTCTGGGCGAACTGAACTACCTCAACGATGAGGACTATGCAAACAACTTCGCGAGCAGCCGGCTCGCGCTGAAGCCGCTCGGGCCGACCCGGCTGCGGATCGACCTGCAGCGCAAGCGTCTGCCGGCGGCCACGGTCGATGCGGCAGTCTCCCAGGCCTACGATGAGCGCCCCGAAGAGAAAATGCTCGCGGAATTGATCAGCAAACGGGTTCGTCTGAAGGGCCAACCGGCCGACCGGGATGCTCGCAACAAGCTGATTGCCTACCTGATGCGGCGTGGTTTCTCCTATGACCTGGTGATGCGCAAAGTTCGTGAAATGGGGAGTATCGACGAGACCGACGCCTGACCCTTCCGGCGCCGCTACCTTCCGGCGCCGCTAATTGTGGTGATGGGGCGCTGATCGATGGCTGGCGGGTAGAACGCTCTGGGACCCTCGACATCTCACAATAATTCACTGCATCAATTCCCGGACCGACCGTTCTATACAGGCGCGTGGCTGGAGTGTTTTATCAAACAAGCAGAGATTCGGTATACTCGTCAGCCAGGCCACCAAACGGCACTCGAGGAGAGGAAGAGAGATGAGCAGAAGATATTCACGATTCCCGATTATGGCGCTGATTGCGACCGCCCTGTTCAGTCTGGTGATCGTCGGACAGGGGATCCCAGTTCAGACCTCCCAGCAGAACCCGGCCAGGAGTTACACCCCGGAAGAGGTGATCAAGCAGTTCACCACCAAAGAGTCTGAACTGCGGGAGATCTGGAAAGAGTACTCCTATCAGCAGGAGTCACGCCTGCAGGTTCTGGGTCCGGCCAACACGGTCTCCGGTGAGTACTATCAGGTCTCGGAATTTGTCTTCAACGACGCGGGAAACCGGCTCGAGAAGATCATCAAGGCCCCCCCCTCGACGCTCGACCGGGCAGGTCTGACGATGACCCAGGAGGACAAGAATGCCTTCATCAACCTCCAGCCCTTTGCGCTGACCGTTGAAGATCTACCCAACTACACCGTCAGTTTCGTCGGCAAGGAGAAGCTCGATGATCTGTCGACCTACGTCTTCGACGTCCTCCCCAAAGTGATGGCCAATCGGCGGGAGCTCAATCGGCTCAAAGACAAGGGGATCGAGGGCAAGTATTTCCAGGGCCGGATCTGGGTCGACGATGTCGATCTGATGATCGTCAAGACTGCCGGTAAGATCGTGCCGGAGTTCAAGCAGCGCTTTGCGAAGTTTGAGACGTATCGCGAGAACATCGATGGACAGTACTGGTTCCCGACCTACACTTATGGTGACGATAACCTCCAGTTCGACAACTCCAGCGTGCGGGTGCGGATGCTGATCAAGTACAAGAACTACAAGCGATTCCAGTCGGATGTGCGACTGCTTGGGGTTGACGAGGTGCTCGAGGAGGCGCCGGTGAAGGAGAAGAGTTCCAGCGTGGGGAGCGGCGCCAAACCGGAGCCTAAAAAGGATGAGAAGCCGAAGCGTCCGCGCCCCTGAGGGGGCGGCGGGACTCGCGACCCGGATCTCTCACGATAATCAGAAGCAGGATGAGGGCGGTGATCAACGAGATCACCGCCCCGATCTTTATGGAGACTGGTCGGTAGACGAATTGGACCTGGTGGTGCCCGGTCGTCACCACCAGCCCGCGCAGATTGAAGTTGACACGGTGCCAGCTGGCGGGCTGACCGTCAACACTGACCTGCCAGCCGGGATCGGCATTCTCGGCGAGAACCATCAGCGCCGGACGGCGCGCCTCGACGCTGATGGTCAGCCGGTCAGGTTGATAAGAGGTGACGGTCGCCGTACCGGGAGGGAGGGCCGGGGATGGCGTGCGGCGAAGAAATAGCTGGTACCAGGGAGCGGCGGCGCCGGCGGGCATATCGACCAGCGCGGTGGTGGCCGGATCGAAGAGCTGCCCGGCTTGGTCACGGATCTCGCCGCGAATCAATTTCAGCTGATCTCCCTCCCAGGCTGGCTCGACCTGGTCAACGAGCCAGACGCGCGGAGCGAGCTGCCGATTTTCAAAGAGCCTGAACCCGGCATATGGTGAGTCCGGGTTGAGGTGGGCGACCTCAACCCAGCGGCCTGAATCGAGGTCGACGGGTTGATCATCGTGAAAAAAAGGACGGCGCTCGCCCGTGGAAGAATTGAGCAGCCAGAGCCCCTCGATGAAGAGCGCCGGTGGGCCGGTGTTGAAGAGATCGAGCCGGAGTGGCTCGCGGCATTGCCTCAAACCCGGCCAGGGACCAAAGGTCACGTCGGGTTGCCGATCGGGCAGTTGCTCCTCGGTGATGATCTCTTCACCACACCACAGTCGCAGCGTGGCGGAGCTGGCGGCTCCGCTCCCGGTCTCGATCAGCAGGGTCTCTCCCGCCGCCGGATCGATCGTGCCGCGGAGGCTCCGTGACGGCGCCAGCTCAATCGGGGCGACTTGCCGGCGGGCGGGAGGGCGCCAGT
>JBEAVZ010000162.1:0-3055 GCA_041160645.1 Acidobacteriota bacterium | reverse complement strand
TGGGAGTGCCCTTGAAGACGAGGTGCTCGAGAAGGTGGGCCATGCCGGTCTCACCATAGTTCTCGTGCTTCGAACCGACCAGATAGGTAATGTTGACGGTGATCGTCTGCTTGGTCGGATCCGGGAAGAGGAGCACCCGCAGCCCGTTCGGCAGGCGATATTCGGTGATGCCCTCGACCGAGGCGACCCGGGTCACCCCCTTCGGCAAAGTCTGGGCCAGCGCGGCGGTGCCCACACTGGCAAGAAGGATCAGCGCGACAACAGCCGATCTGAGGTGGTGGTGGATGTTCCGTTTTCTGTTCAGATTCATTCCCTTCCCTGCTTTCAGTTGATTGACTTTTAGTTGATTGACGGGGCCTGTTCACCCCGTATTTCGAGCTCACCATCGACCTGGTCGACGACGAATTCGTGGAACTCGTTCCAGAGGTTGGTGATCGGAAGTTTGACCCGCTCATCGATCGTCCGTTTCAGAAACCGGGCGCCGTAGGCCATGCTGAAACCGAGCTCAACGATGCGGTCGATCGCCGATTCAGTGATCCGCAGCCGACGGCCCTGCCGCTCCATCTGCCGGGCCAGAGAGGCCAGATAGAGGCGGGCGATCTGTTTGACTTCATCCTGGGTCAGCGGCGAGAAGACAACGATCTCGTCGATCCGGTTGCGGAACTCCGGCGAGAATCGCTGGTCGGCCGATTGCATCACCGCCCGCTTGATCTCGTCGAGATCGGTCGTCGTCTTCAGTCCAAAGCCGAGCGGTTTCATGTACTTCTTGAAGTTGTCCGACCCGAGGTTCGAGGTCATAATAATGATCGCGTCGGAGAGATAGACCTTCTTCCCCCGCCCATCGGTCAGCCATCCCTCATCGAAGGCCTGGAGGAAGAGGTTGAGCAGATACGGGGAGGCCTTCTCGATCTCGTCGAGGAGGAGAACGGTGTAGGGGTTCTCGCGGAGCCGTTCCGTCAGGATGCCCCCGCGCTCGGAGCCGACGATGCCCCGCGGCATTCCAATCAGCTTCTCGACGGCGATCGATCCATCCTGGTACTCGCTCATGTCGATGCGGACCATCTTCTCTTCATCACCAAACATGGCCTCGGCGACCGCCTTGGCCAGCTCGGTCTTGCCGACCCCGGTCGGCCCGAGGAAGAGGAGCACCCCATCCGGTTTGTAGAAGTTCTCCTTGAGCGGGCCCTTGTTGAGCCGCAGGCGCTGGGCGACGCTGCGGACGGCATCGACCTGGCCGATGACGCGACGCGCGAGGACGCTCTCGATATCGCGAAAGCGCTCATTGGTCTGGCGGAAGATCAGGTCGCGGGGAATCCGTGACTCCTGGGAGATGACATCGATGACGTGCTCAGGAAGGACCTGGAGGTGCTCCGGCTCATTGATCTCGACCTTGACCGAGGCGGTATCGAGCCAGCCGATCACCTTGTCGGGCAGGTGAAGGTTGCGAATATAGCGGGGGGCCATGTCGAGCGCCGTGTCGAGCGCGGCGTCAGATATGCGGACCGAGTAGTTCCGTTCGAGCCGCGGCCGGATTCCCTCGAGGATCTGGCGCGTTTCGGTGATGCTTGGTTCATCGACCCGCACCAGCCGAAACCGACGGGCGAGGGCCTCATCTTCGCCGATATACTCCTTGTACTCGGTAAGGGTCGTCGCGCCGATGATCCGCAGTTCGCCGCGGGCCAGAGCGCCTTTGAACATATTGGCCGCGTCAGAGGAAGCGCCGAGGGCCGAGCCGGCGCCGATGATCGTATGGGCCTCATCGACGAAGAGGATCAGTTCACTCCGCTCCTTGACCTCGTTGATGATGCCCTGCAGACGCTCCTCAAACATGCCGCGCAGCATGGTTCCGGCGACGATGCCGGCCATCTGAAGCTGAACGATGTGGGCGTTGCGCAGCCGCGCGGGCACCTTCTGGGGCTCGAGTTCGATCAGGCGGGCCAGCCCTTCGACGACCGCTGTCTTGCCGACCCCCGGCTCGCCGACGAGCATCGGTGAATTGGCCCGCTCACGGTGGCAGAGAATCTCGATCATCTGCCGGATCTCCTGCTCACGGCCGATGGTCGGCGGCAGTTTATCCTGCCGGGCAAGCTTATTGAGCGAGGTTCCAAAATGCTTCAGGTAGGGTGGGAGTTCATACTTCTTGCGGAGGACCTCGGTCTGCTCCTCACGCGACTTGATCCGCTGCACGATATTCTCAGTGGCGAGAAGCGGATCGACGCCAAGCCGGCGCAGGATCTCGGCGGGGATTCCATTCGGATCCGAAAAGAGCGAGACAAAGAGGTCGTATGACTCAATCTGCTGACGTGAATTCTGCCGGGCCCGCTTCAGCGCCCGATTGAAAAGTTCCCGGGTGGTGTCGGCAATATACATCTTCTTGCCGACATACTGACGACTCTTGGAGAGTTCCTGGTCGAGCAGATGCCCGACGGCCTTCGTGTCGACCCCGATCGAACTTAGGGATTCGTGGTAGAGTGCGCTCTCCACCTCACTCAACGCCGTAAAGATATGCTCAACCGAGAGGAAGTTGTGATCACGCCCCTTCGACACCTCGATGGCGCGGTAGATCACCTTCTGTCCCGATTCAGAGAACTTGTCGGTCATTGGGCCTAAATCAAACACAGCTTTTACCCCACTCAAGAGTGGTGTCCGGAGAAACGGACACCTTCCAGTTAACACAACAGCTTGTGAGGCGCACCAGCGCCCCACAAGCCGTCAAGATCGGTCTTGAAAGATCGATGTCAGAGATACTACATACCCATCTCACCACCGGGCATCGGCGGTGCGCCATCGGCGTCGGGCAGATCGGTGATGGCCGCGTCGGTCGTCAGCAGCAGACCAGAGATCGAAGCCGCATTCTGCAGCGCGGTCCGGACCACCTTGGCCGGGTCGATGATTCCTGCCGCGATCAGGTCCTCGGTCTGCCGAGTCGCCGCGTTGTAGCCGACGTTCTTCTTCTCGCGTCGAATGGTGCCGACGATGAGGCTGCCATCCTGGCCAGCATTCTCGGCGATCCGGCGCATCGGCTCTTCCATCGCCCGCCGGAGGATGTCGAGCC
>JBEAVZ010000116.1:0-3301 GCA_041160645.1 Acidobacteriota bacterium | reverse complement strand
AGGTCACCGTTGGTCGCCCCTCGATCGGACGGACAAGCAGGCCAACAGAGATCCCCGAAGGCTGGTAACGATCGAAGCTCTCTTCGGGGGCATAGACTCGTGTGTGCGCATCGCCAAGCGTGCCGAGCATGCGGCGGAGAACCGAGTAGAGCTCCGCGCGGGTCGTGGCCATCTCCGCCAGGGGGCGAAAGATCTGGCGCTGGGCGCGCCAGTCGACCCCGTTGAATCTCTCATCGTGATAGCTCTCGCTCACCGTGCGCCAAACCTGATCGAAGACGCGTAAGCGCTCCTGCCGGGTTGGCGCTGCCGCGGATTCCGGGGTCTGGGCGAACAGAAACGGCGCGGTGACCGCGACCAGCAGGGTCAGCGCAAGCGATCTGATGGCACTCTTGTACCGGAAGATGGACATGGCAGCTTAAGGAACCGGTCTCGTTTTCAGGAGATCCTGAAGACTCCGTTTGAGGCGATCGATCTCTTCGCGGCTCCTTGCCGAGTTACGAATCGCCTGTGGCGTGGGGCGTCGGAAATTATATCTTACGAGTCCGCGGAATGATACCGGACGCCCATCCTGGGTCGCCGGTTCAAATCTGAGCTGGCGGACCGTGGCGACCGCCGACTCGTCGAGCCCAAAACCCGCCCAGCGTTGCAGCTCGACCTGGTCGACCTGACCATCGGCGCGAAAGACGGCGGTCAGCTCGACGGTCGCCTCGATGCCGAGCCGCGCCGCGACCTCCGGGTAGAGTGGTTTGAGATGGCGCTGGAAGAGCGGCGGTCTGACGCTCCCTGATCCGGGACCGGCAGATCCGCTGGCGAGACCATCGTCGTCGATGTAGATCTCGATCGGCGCAGGCTGATCGATCTCCGGCTCCCGCCCGTTGCGCAGCGGGGCAGCGGCGATGACCTTCGCCATCGCCGCCCAGGCGACGGCCAGTTCGCGCCGCATCCGTTGTCCGGCCGTGACCGCGTCCGCTCCAATCCCCTCGACGCAGTGAAAACGGCGCAGCTCACCAGTTCGTGACTCAACCAGAAACAGCGCCGCCAGGGCCTCGAAGGAGACCTGACCGTCGGCCTGCCGGCGCGGAGTCTCGAGCACCTGCCCCAGAATATAGAAATCGCTTCCCAGACTGAGGCCAAGTCCGCGCGCCTCCGCCCGGGTCAGATTGAGCCGACCATCGTACCCGCTCCCCTGGCGAGCCAGCAGCGTCAGATCCTCGTCGAGCAGCTCGATCTCCAGCGCCCCTTCGGCGCCGATCAGCGTTCGCAGCTCCCGGTTCACGTCTCCCGCCGGGAGGACGATCGCCATCCGGACCGCCTCCGCCCGGACGGTGAGCAATGACCAGCAGCAGACGACCGCGAGCAAGGTCGTCAGGATGGGGAGCAGCCGGGGCCGTTTCATGGACGCTCCGCGGCGATCGCGGCGGCCGCCTCAGCCGGAAAGCAGAGGCGGTGCAGCTCGTAGCCCCGCATTCCCCGCACCACCGCCGAGACCTCCGCGATATCGACCAGATGGCCTCTCCGATCCGTGGCCTCGATCAGCAGTCGTCGCGCGCCGCTGGCCCGCCCAGCGCCTGAACTCACGGCCGGCGATTCAGTCATCGCGGCAGGTGTGGATTCGGGTTGAGATTCGGGTTGATAGTAATTATAGAAGGGGACATCGCCAGTCCGATCCTCGATCAAGTAGTAGTCAGGATCGTATCCAAGTCGACTGACCACATTCCGGGCCGTGGCGATCGAGTCTGCCCGCTCGCGCTGGTCGGCTGGCAGGTCGATCGCCTTGAAGAGCCGGCGCTCGATGAACCGTCGCGAAAGGTCGCGCAGAATCTTGTCACTCTCCGTCGTCCACTGTTTGAGATGAAACATGACGTCGTGATCGTCGAAGCGAAGATACTCGGCCGTCTTCAACGGCTCTCCGGCCAGCAGGCGGGCCATGACCGAACCGGGGAGGACAAAATCGAGCCGACCGGCCCGCCAAAGATCGACGGCCCGGCGCAGAATACTGATGAGCACCGCCTCGGCCGCGCGCAGCGTCCGGTGGAAGTAGACCTGGCGGAACATGTAGAAGCGGGCCTGCAGATACTCTTCGACCGCGTAGAGTCCCCGCGCTCCGACGTAGAGCTGTCCGGTCACCGTGTCGATCTCGAGGGCATGGAGAATCCACTCCAGATCGTAGTTTCCGTACTTGACTCCCGTCATCAGGCTGTCCCGCAGCAGGTAGTCGAAACGATCGACATCGAGCTGGGAAGAGACGAGTTGCCCAACCCAGCTCGGCTCGAAACGATGCTCGATGAGGGCAATCACCCGCTCGGGAAGGTCCGCCGCATACTGGCGCAGGCGCTGATTGATCGCCGTTCGCCGGTTGGCAATGATCCGCACCGACCATCGCTCGTGGTGCTGGTGTAGCACCTTCTCGATCACGTGTGAAAAGGGACCGTGGCCAATATCGTGGAGGAGGGCCGCGACGCGCGCGGCAATCCGTTCTTCGGGGGTGATCCGGTGGCGCTTGGCGAGCTGGTCGAGGACGCGGGTCATGAGGTGCATGACTCCCAGCGAATGGGTGAAACGCGAATGCTCCGCGCCCTGGAAGGTGTAGAGGGCAAGGCCAAGCTGTTTGATATGGCGCAAACGCTGAAACTCTGGCGTATCGATCAGCTCGATCAACAGGGTGTCATCGGACCGGTGTTCCGACAGGGTGATGATGTTGTGGACCGGATCGCGGTAGAGTCTCTCCATAGTTGAAACACGGTCAAACTTGCAGTTGGCGAAATGGCTGACCCGTCTGGCTAAAGCGTCTGGAGCAGGCGCGTCAGCAACGCCGCCCGCCGCGGAATGTCTTCAATCAGGATGTGTTCATTCTCGGCGTGGGCGCCCGCCCCATCGACCCCCAGCCCGTCGAGAGTGGGAACCCCAAGGGCGGCCGTAAAGTTGCCATCCGATCCCCCGCCAACGGCCAGTTCCTGCAACTCGAAACCCAGCGTGGCGGCGAGTTCCCGCGCCTGGGCAAAGAGGGCCAGATTCCCCGCCGATCTGGGCATCGCCGGCCGATTTATCCCCCCGGTCACTTCAAGGTTCGCCGCGGCGAGATGGGGCTGGAGTCCCCTGATCTGGCCAACCACCCGCTCCCCATCCGCCTGCTCCCAGAAACGCAGATCGACCCGCGCCACCGCCTCCGCCGGAACGACGTTGACGCCGGTGCCGCCGGTCACCACCCCGACATTGACCGTCACGCCCCGCTCATCATCGTTGAGAGCGGCAAGGGTCAGCGTCTGGTGGGCCAGCTCAACGATGGCATTGACCCCGAGGC
>JBEAVZ010000098.1:0-4574 GCA_041160645.1 Acidobacteriota bacterium | reverse complement strand
ACCAGCGAATCGATCGCGGCCGCCTCCGCCGCCTGCCGCCCCTCCCCAACCTCGCGACTGTCCGGATTCTCGCTGAAGTCGTGGAATGGAACGACCTCCATCCCCGCCCCGCGCAGCAGGCCGGTCACCCACCCGACATAGCCGCACTCAACCATGCCCCGATCAGCGACGAGCATGACCCGGCGGAAACCAAGCTCCCGCGCCAGGTTGCCAACCTGCCCCACCATACCGGCCCCGTGAACCAGGCGCGGCAGCGGATGGAGGTCGAATGAAGAGTCCAAGTTCCAGCCCTCCCAAACCAAAACGGGAGCCCGATCGTTGCATGAACAGACTCCCGTCACAGGTTGTTTCAACCAGCCTACTTCGCTCCGCTGACCGCGAGGGCATAGAGCTGGTTTCGATTCATAATGAAGAGCGCGCCATTGGCGGGCACCGGCGTCGCGTAGACCGAGCTGCCCATGTTCATCTCGGCGATCAGCTTCTTCTCCGGCCCGGCCGCGAGAATTGCGACATCGCCGTCCTCATCGCCGAGATAGACCTTGCCGTCAATGACGACCGGTGAACCCCAGATGGCCGCAAACATATCGTGCTGCCAGAGCTCCTTCCCGGTGCGGGCGTCGAGGCAATGCAGAAACCCACTGAAATCAGAATAGTAGAGAAGCCCCTGGTGGAGGGCCCCGGTCGAGATCGACCGCCGGATCTTGTCGAAGTGCCAGACCAGCCCATCTTTGGTCAGATCGCCGCGCTTCGTCGCATCGATGCAGTAGAGATGGCCAACGCCCTCACCGTGCTCCGGATCCTGACCATTGGCAATGTAGACCTTGTTCTCGAAGATGACCGGCGTACTGATAATCTCGTTGCGCGTCTTCGGCCAGACCGACTCCTTCGGATTGGTGTCGAAGGACCAGAGCAGCTTGCCGGACTGCGCCTCGTAGCTGCGAACATAGCCATCACCCTCACCGACGACCACCTGGACGACGTCTCCAACCTTGCCGACGGCCGGCGACGACCACTGCCCGTGGAGGATCTTCTCGCCGACGTTGTTGACCTCCCAGACCAGTTTGCCATCATTCTTGTTGATCGCAATCATCGACGGCGCTTTGGGAGAGGGGATGTTGACATGGCTCTCGTCCTGCCCGTTCGAGGTGTTGATAAAGATCAGATCACCGTAGATCACCGGCGATCCGTTCGCCAGGTTGTGCGGATGCGTCCCGACCTCTTCGATCATGTCGAACTTCCAGACGATATCGCCATCGAGCTTGCCGGTAAACTTCTCCCCGGTGAAGGGACCGTCGTTCTCGCCATCGTGAAAACCTTTCACATCGGCACAGATCAGCTCGGCGCGGTTCGAAACATAGTAGAGGCGCTCGCCATCGATCAGCGGCGACGAGGCGACGCCCTGGTAGGGCCAGTCGTTGACCCGCCCGGCGGCGAGCTTCTCGTGGGTCAGCTGCCACATGAACTCACCGTCCGACTCGCGAAAGGCCATGACCACTCCGCGATCTCCGGGCTGCTTCGGATCACGCAACCCCTCATTGTTCGTCCCCACAAAGACCATCCCGCCGCTGACCGTCGGATTGCCATAGCTCTGCGAACCGAGCGTCGAGACCCACTTTACATTGACCTTCTTCTCGACATCCCAGGTCGTCGGCAATCCTTTGTGCTCAGAGACCATGTTTCGATCGGGCGAACCACCCCACATCGGCCAGTCTCCACCCGACTTCGGATTGACCGGCTCACTCTTCACCGCCGGATCAGAGGCGCTGACCAGTCCCAGCAGCTCCTTTGACAAAGGGGCGCACAAGATCGCGGCGACGATCGCCGCCAGCGCCAGGATGGACACAAACCGTCCGTTCTGCTCGATCTTCCTGCTCATTCTCATCTTGACTCTCTTTCCCGTTGTTGAATTCCTAGCGATTCGGGGTGACCTTGATGTTGTCAAAGAAGACATCATTCGGCGCATAGGCGAAGATACCTGGGCTCCCGAGGCGATTGCCGATCGGATCGACGTGCTCGATCAGCCATTCGGCTGGCTCGGCCTCGCCCGTTGGCCAGGCCTTGCCCCTGATACGGACTTTGCCGCCCGGAAGGTTCTGCGTCTCGAGCTTGAGGCGGTACCAGGTATCCTTCTTCCAGGCGAAGGGCTTGCGGATCGCCCGCTGCGGCTCGATCTGCCAGGAGGTCAGCTCCATCCGTTGGCCATTCCCAAAGAGGGTCAACTGATAACGCTGCGCGACGATTCCGGCGTCACCGATCTGGCGGCGTCGCTCGACCGCCCGCACATCGGCCTCAACCGTGTAGTTGGCCCACTGGGCCGGGCCAATGAAGGTGCGCGCCCGCTGGAAGGCCGGATTGTCAGACCTCTTCAGCAACACCTTGTTTCCCTCGAGTTCGCGCACGGCATACTTGGGGATGGCGTTGATCCACGTCCCCGGAAAAGCATCGACCGCATATTTACTGAAGTCCTCGGCGTACGGCAGCGGAGCAATCACCCGCAGGTGCGCGACTCCGGAGACGCCGCCAACCGTCGCCTTGACCTTCCCCGCCTGTCCGCTCGCATCAGGGGGCGCGGTGAAGACATTGCCGGCCATCTTGCCCGGCAACCCCTCGAGCGTCCACTCGGGGCTCTCCGCGAGGCGGATGAAGCGCCCCGCCGCATCGAAGAGTCGCACCTTCAGCGCGATCGATTCACCTGGCTTGACGACCAGATCGACTGGCGAGACCTGAACGTGGGCCACGGCCGCCCCGGCTGGCGCCGCCTCCAGCTTCGCCGGCGCCGCCGGCAAGGCCGGATTGCGCTTCTTTCCAATCGCGTAGATGTGCTTGGTCGAGACGAGGAAGACCCGCCCGCGCGAGATCGCCACCGAGGCCAGCACCTGCTCGTTCGAAGCGATCAGGTCGTCCCCAACCTCGGTCTTCTGCGCCACCGCCATGCCCGGCTCGAGCTCATCACTATCGAGAATCTCACAACCAGTCGGTCCGGGCTTCAGAATGTAGAACCGGCCATTCTCGGTCCCCACATAGATCTTGCCATCCGCGAAGACCGGCGAGGCCTTCTGAATCGTCCCCAGCTTCTGCTCCCAGAGCAGCTGGCCGTTATTGACATCAAATGCGAGGAGGTTGGCGCTGGCGTCGACCTGGTAGTAGCGATCGCCATCGATGACCGGCGAGGCCGGTCCGAGCTGCCGATCCCGGATCGACCATTTGACGTTGCCCGGCTTGACCTGGCCCCTGACGGTCGCATCGACAACTGCCAGCAGCCCCATCTCGTTCGTATCGAGGTTCTCCTCCTGGTGCGAGACGAAGGCCAGGTTGCCCTTCATCACGACACCCGGATTGACTCCCCTCTTGCTCACCCCATAGGTCCAGACCGGTTCGCCCGTGTTGACCTTCAGCGCGTTGATCGTCCCGTCCCCCGCTCCGGCAATCAAGAGCCGCATGCCGTTGATGGTCGTTGTCACCGGCGTCGAATAGGTGGTGTCGAAGGGGCGTCCGCCCGGAGTGCTGATCCAGATCGTCTGTCCGGTCAGCTTGTCAAAGGCAAAGTAGCGGTGACGCCGCTGTCCGTTGTCGCCCCAGCCCTCGGCAATCGTGCTGACGATCACCATCTCACCCTCGATGATCGGCGAAACGGTCCGCCCGCCATGCGTCGTCCACGCCCCGAACTCGTCGGTCAGTGAACGCGACCAGAGCAGCTTGCCCGCCGGCGAGAGCGCAACCAGCTCGTTACAGGCTCCGAAGGCATAGACGTTGCCCGTCGTCGGATCACCCGCCGGGGATGACCAGGCGACACGGCGCGGCGGCACATCCGATGAGTAGACGTTGAAGCGATACTCCCAGACCACCTTGCCGGTCTCAACATCGAGCGCCATCACCCGCTCCTGCATCGACGGACCCTCACCCGCACTGTTGAAGAGGTAGACCCGGTTGCCCATGACGATCGGCGCCGAGCGCCCGCCGTACGGAGCCTTCCAGAGCAGATTCTCGCCCGTCGGTGACCACTTCTCCGGCAGGTTCTTCTCGGGCGAGACGCCGTCACGTGTCGGCCCCCGCGCGTCTGTCCAGTCACTGCCACTCCGGGCCAGCGCCGGCGATTGCGCCGATCCAGACTCATCCACGACGACCGGAATAACCAATGACAGAATTGTGGCCATTATTAGAGCGATCCGCAGATATGCTTTCATAGGTTTTGTATGTCAGACCCTTCAGTGAAGAAATGTGTTCAATGCTCTGTACCACTCCGGGCACTTTCGGGTTGCGACTATTTTCTCTCAACCCACTGGATACTGATGAGTGTAGACCAATATATATTCGTATGAATCGCAGTTCAAGCGGGACGTCAGGCGGGCCTTATCGCAAACTGGCAGGGCGATGGGACTTGTGGGACCTGTGGGACTTGTGGGACTTGTGGGACTTGTGGGACTTGTTGGACTTTTGGGGCCTGTGGGTCCCATCTGACAAGGGGGCGGATCAAAGCTAAACCGGGAAGCCGCAAAGATCATTCGTCGAAATAGTCGCTGTCAAACTCTGGTATTCTGACCGCCCGCATAGTGACACCTACTTCATGATCGATC
>JBEAVZ010000031.1:0-4519 GCA_041160645.1 Acidobacteriota bacterium | reverse complement strand
ACCCGTGATGGCGGCCGGAGAACACCATTTCTTTATAGGCTGGCGGCGCATACCCTGTCAAATATCGGCTCTCTCGCCCTGACCGGCCAATCGGCTGGCGTCGACCGCCCGAGCGGGTAGTTGCGCCACTTTTCGAAATTTGTTACCCTGCACAGTCTGGATTACAGCAGAAACGTGGTCTGCGAAAGTGGCGAAATTGGTAGACGCACCAGACTTAGGATCTGGCGCCTGACCGGCGTGGGGGTTCGAATCCCCCCTTTCGCATCGATTTGGCCTCCAATTGAGCAGCTAAACGAGCAGGGGGTCGAGCAGTGCATCGACCCGCCGGCCGATCAGCAGATTTGTTTCAGCTCGACTGGTTGGGTCAGCAAGACCGATGACTCTCCCTGCCCGCCTTCGTTGGCGCGCAGCGGCGGAGAGAACAGAAAGTCCTTGCACTTACTGAGAACGCTCAACGCTGAAGACGCTCAACGGAAGATGCGCAGATAAAGCCGGAACAGTCCCTAAACTCGAAGCGCCGGGATGCCAGTTCCACACGTACCATCAGGAAAGGTGAAGACAAGTTGAAACTCGAAGTTGCTGTCACAGATGTTTCGCCATCGCGTAAGGAATTGACCATCGAGGTGCCGGTTGAAGAGGTCGGAGCCGCGTATGAGAAGGCCTATCAGGACTACACCCGCTACGCCAAGGTTCCCGGTTTCCGGCAGGGGCGCGTTCCACGCAGCGTGATCAAGCAGCGCTTTGCGAAGGACCTCAGCGGGGAAGTTATCTCGGCGATCGTTCCGCATGCTCTGAGCCACGCCATCCAGGATCACCAGATCCGGGCGATCGGCGACCCCGACATCAATCCTGACGAACTGCAGGTCAAGGAGGGCAGCCCCCTCCGCTTCAAGGTGGCGATCGAGGTCATCCCCCAGTTTGAACTTGGTCAATACAAGGGCCTCAAGCTCACCCGGCGGATCGCCAGGGTGACCGATGAGGATATCGACCGACTCGTCGACTACTGGCGTGAATCGGCGGCCGAGTTTGTGCCCGTCGAAGACCGTCCGGCGGAGAAGGGCGACTTTGTCTCGGTCAACCTGGTTGGCAAATATGTCGATCCGGTCGAAGAGGAGGATCTCAAGTCTGACGATATCCAGATCGAGATTGGCAGCGAGAGTGTCCAGCCAGAGTTCTCCGCCAGTCTGACCGGCGTCAAATCAGGCGACGTGCGCGACTTCCGCGTTGTCTATCCGGCCGACTTTTCAGCCAGGGGACTGGCCGGCAAGACGCTCGACTTTACCGCGACGGTGGTCGCGGTCCGCCGCAAGGAGCTGCCCGCGATCGATGATGAAAGCGTCAAGCAGTTCGGGCCTTACGAGAACGCTGCCGACATGCGCCAGAAGGTTCGCGAGATGCTCGAGAAGAGCGCCACGACCCGCGCCGACCAGCGCCTCAATGACGAACTGATCACCGAGATCGTCTCCAGCCACAGCTTTGAGATCCCCAACAAGCTCTTTCAGAAGCAGCGCGAAGCCCGCGCCCGCCACTACCTCCAGCGCCTCTTCAACAGTGGTCTCCCACCCGAAGAGATTGCCAAGATCGACCTGAAGCAGGATTTCAAGCGGATCGAGCACGCTGTCGCCCGTGAAATTCGTTCGAGCATCATCTTCGAGCGCATCGGCGAGGCCGAGTCCGTCAAGGTCTCGGAAGACGAGGTGCACGAGGAGATCGCCCGCCGCGCGGCGGCCGAAGGCATCTCCGAAGGCCAGCTATATGAGCGCTTGACAAAGGATGATGCCCTTTCTAGTATCGAATCAAGCTTGTTCTATGAGAAAGTGATGAAGCACGTGATCGCCGCCGCCGAAGTGACCGATCTCGAAATCACTGCCGAAGAAGAGGCCGAGTACGATCAGAAGGCCAGCCTGCCTGTCGAGGTCGATTCCGCGGATGAACCGCCTGCCGATGCCGCGGACGCTGCCGGCGAGGCTACCACAGCGACGGCAAAAGAGGGTGAAGCGGCTGAATAGGCAGCCCCAGCCGCCGGTTTTTAATAGCAATTTATGATAAATCCACAAGCACATCTGGTTCCCATGGTTGTTGAGCAGACCGCACGCGGAGAGCGTGCCTTTGATATCTACTCACGGCTGCTCAAGGACAACATCATCTTTATCGGTACTCCGATCGACGACACGGTCGCCAATCTCGTCGTCGCACAGATGCTCTTTCTTGAATCGGAGGATCCCGACCGCGAGATCTCGCTCTACATCAACTCTCCCGGTGGTTCAGTGACTGCCGGAATGGCGATCTATGACACAATGCAGTTTGTCCGCTGTCCGGTGACGACCTTCTGCATCGGTCAGTGCGCTTCGATGGCGGCGGTCCTTCTCGCCGCGGGGACGAAGGGGCGACGTTTCGCTCTTCCCAATTCACGCATCCTGATCCACCAGCCATCCGCTGGCGGAATCTCTGGCCAGGCGACCGATATCAAAATCGCCGCCGAAGAGATTCTCCGTCTTCGCGAGCGGCTCAATGAGATCCTCGCCAACCACACCGGACAGTCGATCGAGACCATCGAGCGTGACGTCGAGCGCGACCGCATCATGAGCGCCACCCAGGCTCGTGACTATGGTCTGATCGATCAGGTTATCAAGCACCGGGAATAACCCGCGACGGTTGGATCTGGGAGGGGGCCACCAACTCCACGCGATCGGTGCGGACCGACCCTGATCTATCTCAATGCGGATCCTCTTCACGGTAGTTGCCAATAATTATTGCCAACTACCGTTGATGTAATCGACTGGCCGCCAAGTCAACCGACCTGCAGGAGTGGCGATCCCCTCGCGGAGACCGATCGCCACTCTTATTCATCTCTTTTTACTTGACGTCCGGCTTTTTTCTTCTGGCACTGCTCTTCAGGACCATCATTTAGCAGGCTAGATCTTGACTCGGGGGGAAATGGCCATGCCTGCGTCACCCCACGGCGTTCTGCGCTGTTCATTCTGCGATCTCGGCGAAGGGCAGGTTGCCCGCCTCTTTGAAGGTTACGCCGGGTATATCTGCGACGAGTGTGTCGACGTTTGTATCCAGATCCAATCGGATTTTGAGGAGATGGGACTGGATCCACCGCGGCAAGGACGTCCATGGTACAAGAGGTTCTTTGGTTCCGAAGTTGATTCAGACGGTGTCTGCAGCTTCAACTACCACGACCGAAACAATCCCCAGGGGGATCGCCTCTTCCCCGGACAGCACGCGCGGATCTGCAATAAGTGCGTCCGTGCCTGCGAAGTTCTGAAATCGACTCTCGTTCTCGGCGGATGAAGGAACCCTTCTCCCGAAAAGACTCCGACCGCCCTTCTTGCGCCGCCTCAAATGCTTGTTTATGATAAACCCTGATCGATCGGTAACGCTCGATGCGATCTTGTCCTGCGGTCAACCCCACGTTCGCGCTAATCGCTGGCCCGGTGACCGACAACTGCCAGCTCTCCCGGACAAGCTGATGATCAGTATGCACCCGGACACTGAATTTGCAGGTAGAATCAGCTTGCTGGTTCGATTTATCAAAGTGGAGGCCTCCCAGTAATGAGACGAGGAGACGATACATTGCGCTGCAGTTTTTGTGGCAAGAACCAGAATGAGGTCAGAAAACTCATCGCCGGGCCAACCGTCTATATCTGCAATGAATGCATCGACATCTGTATCGAGATCATTAGCGACGACGCGCAGCAGGATTCTGCCGCGACCCGTCCCGCGCTTCCCAAACCGACCGAGATCAAGACCTTTCTCGATGAGTATGTGATCGGTCAGGACGAGACCAAGAAGAAGCTGGCCGTGGCCGTCTATCAGCATTACAAGCGGATCGAGATGCTCAAGCGACGCGGTGAGGTTGAGGTTCAGAAGGCCAACATTCTGCTGATCGGGCCGACTGGAACCGGCAAGACCCTGCTCGCCCAGACCCTCGCCCGCATGCTCAAGGTGCCCTTCACCATCGTCGATGCGACGACCCTCACCGAGGCCGGATACGTTGGCGAGGACGTCGAGAATATCATTCTCAAGCTGCTGCAGGCAGCTAATGGAGATGTCGAGCGGGCTCAGCACGGAATAATCTACATCGATGAGATCGACAAGATCTGTCGCAAGGACGAGAATCCCTCGATCACCCGCGATGTCTCCGGCGAGGGTGTTCAGCAGGCTCTCCTGAAGATTCTCGAGGGGACCGTCGCCAATGTGCCCCCGCAGGGAGGTCGTAAACATCCCCACCAGGAATTCTACCTCGTCGATACGACCAACATTCTCTTCATCTGCGGCGGCGCGTTTGTCGGTCTCGACAAGGTGATTCAGAAGAGATTTCGTCAGCAGGGCATGGGGTTTCAGGCCAATATTCGACCGCTCAACCAGACCGCCAACGCCTCCTCCCTCGAGCAGGTGCAGCCCGAAGATCTGATCAAGTATGGACTGATCCCCGAGTTCGTCGGCAGGTTGCCGATCATTGGGACGCTGCACGAGCTCGACGAAGCGACGATGATCGAGATTCTGACCC
>JBEAVZ010000517.1:0-5198 GCA_041160645.1 Acidobacteriota bacterium | reverse complement strand
GTCGAGAAGATGGTCGCCTTTGGAATGACGGCCTCGGAGAGTGAGGTCGCCCTGGTGGTCGAGTTTCTGGCCAAGCACTACCCGGCCGACGATGTCCCGCCAATCCGGGTCAATCAGGCGTCAGCGATCGATTTCGAGAGTGGTCTCGGGGTGCGCCGTTCGCAGGCGGCGGCAATCATCAAATATCGCGATGCCAACGGGCCATTCAAGTCGATCGAGGATTTGAAGAAAGTGCCGGGGATCGATGCCGCCAAAGTGGACGCCAAGAAGTCACGTCTCATCTTCGAGTGAGGAGTACGCATGAGCAACCGCAAATACCTGCCGATCGTCGGACTCCTGCTGCTGATCGGAGTCACCGGCGCCAGCCGCCCGCAGAACTGCGCAGCGACGATCGAGCTGCTCGAGCAGCGGGTCGAAGCGCAGCGCCGCATGCTTGCCGACTGGGCCGGCCTGATCCACTATGGCAGCGCCAACGCCGAACTGCCCAAAGTTAAACCGGCAGATGAACGCGTCGTCTTCATCGGTGACGAGATCATGGAGCGATGGGGCAGCGCCGGTGGCGGGTACTTCAACAAGACCGCCCTCATCAACCGCGGGATCGCCGGACAGACCACTCCGCAGATGCTGGTCCGCTTCCGTCAGGATGTGATCAAGCTGAAACCGAAGGTCGTCGTCATTCTGGCCGGCATGAACGACGTGGCCAGCTTCTATGAGCCAATCACCTCGGCCATGACCGCGGAAAATATCACCTCGATGGTCGAGCTGGCCAAGTCGAACCAAATTCAGGTGGTCATCTGTTCCCTCACCCCGATCAATGATACCCAGAAGAAACAGTCGCTGCTCCGCCCTTTTGGCAAGATCATCAGTATCAATGGCTGGCTGAAGGATTATGCGGCAGCGAGTGGCGCCGTATACGTCGACCTCTATGCGGCCATGGCCCAGGGGCGCAACCTCAAGACCGAGTTGTCCGATGACGGACTACTACCGAATGACGCCGGCTACGCGGTGATGGAACCACTGGTGACGGCCGGAATCGCCAGGGCGCTCGGGCGTTAGCGGGCCCAACTCATTTCCCGCGGTGGCCGTTTCTGGGATGCGCCACCGGCAGAATCACAGGCATCAACTATTGCTTACCGGAGGATCGTCTTCAATGAGTACTGAGACAAAGAACGCATTTCCAAAGATTCACAACGCCACCTGGCCAGGCCTCGTCGGCAAGGGTGGTCCGGATGCTGAACCGATCATCGAGTTCGAAAAGATGCTCGATATGACGGCGGCCGCGGAGGTCAATGGGCAGAAGTTTGACGGTGTCGACATCTTTCTCTCCTTGCCGCACACCGACATCGATTCAACCGACGATCAGCTGAAGGAGCTGGCCGACCAGGTCGCCTCGCGCAACCTGGTGATTGGCTCGCTGGTGGCGCCGGTCTGGGGGCCGACCGGCGGTGGATCGGCGATGGGGTCCGAGGATGAGCGAAAGGCGTTCCTGACGCAGATACGGAAGTCGTGCGAGGTCGCGGCCAAGCTGAACAAGCTGGGTATCCGCAATTATGGCGTCGTCCGGGTCGACTCCTCCTGCAGTCCGAGTGACTGGTCGGCCGATCCGGCTGGCAACACCAGAAAGATTGCCGATACCTTCCGCGAGGCCTGCAACATTGCCGAGGGCTTTGGGGAGAGGCTGGCAGCGGAGGGTGAGATCTGCTGGGGCGGCATGCATAGCTGGAAGTATCTCGAGGAGCTGCTCGAGCAGGTTGGCCGTCCCGCGACCCTGGGAATTCAGGCCGATATGGCCCATACCCTGCTCTTCACCCTCGGATACAATGCGCCGGAGCATCGGCTGTTGCCGGAAGGTTACGACTGGGCCGACAAGGAGATTCTGTATGAGGCGCTTGGCAAGATGACCAAGTCGCTCCGCCCGTGGGTAAAAGACTTTCACGTCGCGCAGAATGACGCCACCGTCAAGGGGTCAGGGTCGCACGACAAGACCGGACGACACTGCCTGCCGAACGATCCAAACGGCAAGATGGACATCGTCCGGGCCGCCGGGCTCTGGCTGCGGGATGAGAGCGGACAGCTCACGCGCAGCACCCAGCATATCAACTGGGATGGCTGCATGTTCTCAAATGAGACCATGACCGATCCCCAGACCTGGAACGACATTCTTGCAGCGATGATCGCGGTGCGTGACGCGCACGGCTGGAACTAACGAAGGCCTGCGGGCCACTTTATCCGGAAGCTGACATGAGCAAAAAGAATCTCAACATTGGTTTGATCGGTTATGGGTTCATGGGGAGGACGCACTCGAACGCCTTCCTGCAGGCGGGACGATTCTTCGATCTCCCCTACAAACCGACTCTGAAAGCGGTCTGCGCGCGCAACGCTGATCGGGTCAGGTCGTTTGCCGAGAACTGGGGTTACGAGTCGATCGAGACCGATTGGCGGGCACTGATCGAGCGTCCGGACATCGACCTGATCGACATTGCCAGTCCGAACGATACCCATGCCGAAGTGGCGATTGCCGCGGCGAAGGCGGGCAAGATGGTCATGTGCGAGAAACCGCTTGGCCGTAACGCCGCGGAGGCGCTCGCCATGACCGAGGCGGTCGAGGCGGCCAACGTACCCAACATGGTCTGGTACAACTACCGTCGCGTCCCGGGGGTGGTGCTGATCAAGCACCTTCTCGACGAGGGCAAGTTCGGGCGGATCTTCCACTACCGCGCCAAGTTTCTCCAGGACTGGACCATCTCGCAGGAACTGCCGCAGGGTGGTGAAGGGCTCTGGCGGCTCGATGTCGCGGTCGCCGGCAGCGGAGTGACCGGAGACCTGCTGGCGCACAATATCGACACAGCGATGTGGCTCAACGGCCCGATCACCGAAGTCTCGGCGGTCACGGAGACCTTCATCAAGGAGCGCAAACACAACCTGACCGGGCAAGTCGAGCCGGTCGGCATCGATGACGCGAGCGCCTTCATCTGCCGCTTTGAGAATGGCGCCCTGGCAACCTTCGAGGCGACCCGGTACGCCCGCGGCCACAAAGCGCTCTACACGCTGGAGATCAATGGTGAGCACGCCTCGGCCTTCTGGGATCTCCACGATCTGCACCGTATCCAGTATTTCGATCATCAGGATGAGGGGCGGGTGCGTGGATGGCGCAATGTGCACATCACCGATGGAGATCACCCCTACATGAAGCATTGGTGGGTCCCCGGGCTCCAGATCGGCTACGAGCACACCTTCACCCACCAGTTTGCTGACTTCCTTCAGGCAGTTGGCGAGGGCAAGTCCGCGGCCCCAACCTTCCGGGAGGGCCTGGCCACCGACCGGGTCACCGACGCTGTTCTCAAATCGGCCAAATCAAGAAAATGGGAGACTGTCTGACGATTATGAAGCATCAGTTAAAACAAACTCTTCTCAAATTCCTCGGCAGACCCGGGGTCTTGCTGCTCCTGGCGGGCAGCCTGATCTCCACAGCGGTGGCCTTGCAGAATCCCGCCGCGGGCCAGAATCCCCCAGCTGGTGGCCAGGCGCCGCGTGTTCCGCGTGGACCGGGGATCGATCCGGTGGCCATCAACGACTCGACCGGTTTTCAGCCAATCTTCGATGGCCAGACTTTGACCGGCTGGGATGGCAATCCCGACGCGTGGCGAGTGGAGAACGGGACGATCGTCGGCGAGAGCACTGCCGAGAAGCCACTCAAGTCCAACACCTTTCTCATCTGGCGCGGTGGGCAGCCAAAGGACTTCGAACTGAAGCTCGAGTACCGGATCAACTCGACCAACAGCGGGGTACAGTACCGGAGCAGCGAGCTGCCTGAAGTTGGGAAGTGGGTGCTGAAGGGCTACCAGGCCGACATCGACTTCCAGAACACCTATACCGGCCAGATCTATGAGGAGCGTGGCCGCGGTTTCCTGGCCCTGCGTGGACAGATGACCCATATTCGCCCGGCGGAGTCAGGCCAGCCAGTCAGGAAACAGCAGATCGCCAACCTGCGGAGCGGCGACGATCTGCGCGGGCATATCAAGATTGGCGACTGGAACACTCTCCACATCATTGCCCGTGGGAATCATCTGACCCATATCATCAATGGCCACGTCATGGCCGCGATCATCGATGACGATCCGGTTGGACGGACAATGAGCGGGTTGATCGGATTCCAGATGCATACTGGTCCGCCGATGAAGGTGGAGTTCAGAAACGTCTGGTTGAAGAATCAGTAGGACTAACAGGACCAATAGGACCAATAGGACCCATCAGTCCTATTAGTCCTACTGGTCCTATCAGTCTGGCCCACCTTCATCCACTTCTCGTCACCTTCCGATGACCAGCACTCCCCACGGGCTGCCGGTGACTGCAATCTTCTTCACCACACTCCGCGTGGCGAGATCGACCACCGACACATCGTTGGAGGGGCCGTTTGCGGTGAAGAGCGTCTTTCCATCCGGGGACAAGCCGATCCCCCACGGCCGGGTGCCAACCTCAAATGAACCGGTCGGCTGGTTGGTGGTCGTATCAACGATAAAGACCTTCTTGCCACGGCCGGTGCTGACGTAGAGCTGCTTCGCGTCAGGCGAGAGGACCAACCCCATCGGTTTTATCTCCCCCGCCGCGCCAAGGACAATCTCATCGAGCCTGGTATTCCTGACGGCATCGAAACGAACCACAGTTCCATCATTCTCGGCGTTGACGTAACCGGACTTTCCATCGGGCAGGAAGACGATATTGCGTGGGCGGCGACCGACCTTGAAGGTCTTGATGCGCCGTTTCGCGGCGACATCGATAACCGAGATCGCGCTATCGGCCTCGTCGGTCACGTAGACCTGCCGACCATCGGGCGAGAGGGTTACCCCCTCCGGTTCCCCGCCAACCCCGACGGTCACGCCAAGCTGACCGGTCTCGATGTCGACGTAACTCATCCCCATCGCATCCTCATTCGAGACCAGAATCGTCTTTCCATCGAGGGTGATGTCGAAGTTTTCCGGATCAGAGCCGCCGGGCAGAACGCGCACAAGCCGATTGGTCTCGACATCGAAGACCCCGATGCCGTCCGCGCTCTTATCGGGCGGGGGGAGAGTGCTCTCATCGACGCCCGGGGGAGCGGGCGGTGAACCGCTGAGGGCCACATAGATCGTCTTCCGATCCGGGCTGGCGTGGATCCCCCGCGGCCGCTTGCCAAGGGGAACGGTCGCGATCACCTCGAA
>JBEAVZ010000476.1:0-30673 GCA_041160645.1 Acidobacteriota bacterium | reverse complement strand
CCATGTAACCTTCATACTTGAGATCGGTGACCACTGTGGCGAGCTCATTGGGTGAGCTGTCGGCGCGCAGCTCATCCGGCAGCAGTAGCGCCAGCTCGGCGGGCCCCAGCTCCGGCCGCTTCGCCAACTGAGCAAGAGGAAGCGGCTCGACCAGGTCGATCCCCGTCTGGGCCGAAAAGGTGGCGTAGCCATCGCTGCGTGGCCCGATCGTCGACCGGCGGAAGTGCGCCCGCAGCTCACGCTTGCGGGATTCACTGGCCTGAAACTGCTCGTACCGCTCGCCGTGGAGGAGGCTGAGCTGGTAACCAAGACCCGTCAGCCGCTCATCGGCGTTGTCGATCCGCAACCGGAGCCGCTGCTCAGCCCGCGAGGTGAACATCCGGTACGGCTCATCTACCCCCTGCGTCACCAGATCATCGACCAGAATTCCAAGATACGACTCTTCGCGCGGGAGGAGCACCGGGTCCATCGCCCCGACAAAACGGGCCGCATTGATGCCGGCAATGATTCCCTGAGCCGCCGCCTCTTCGTAACCGGTCGTTCCATTGATCTGCCCGGCGTGATAGAGACCACGAAGCCGCTTCGTCTCCAGGGTCGGCCAGAGCTCAGTCGGATCGACCATATCGTACTCGATCGCGTAACCCGGGCGGAGCATGACCGCGTTCTCCAATCCGGGTATCTGGCGGACCAGCTCACGCTGCAGATCTGCCGGCAGACTGGTCGAAAAACCATTCAGGTAGGTCTCGTAAGTATTGTAGCCCTCCGGCTCCAGAAAGAGCTGGTGGCGTTCCTTATCCGGAAACTTGACGACCTTGTCTTCAATCGAGGGGCAGTATCGAGGGCCAATCCCCTGAATCTGTCCAGAGTAGAGGGGGGATCGGGCAATGTTCTCACGAATTGTCCGGTGGACAAGATCACTCGTGTAGCCGACATAGCACGAAATCTGTGGCCTGGTAATGCTGCGGGTGGTGAAGGAGAAGGGGACCGGAATCTCATCCCCCGGCTGCTCCTCAAAGGCGCGCAGATCGATCGACCGGGAGTCGAGACGGGGTGGGGTGCCGGTCTTCAAACGGCCCATTCGAAACCCGAGCTCGCGCAGGTTCTCCGCGAGCCGAATCGAGGGCAACTCCCCTGACCTTCCAGCCGAATACCGGCGGTCGCCGATGTGAATCAGGCCATTCAAAAATGTTCCGGTCGTGACGACGACCGCTCCGGCCCCCAGCAGCCGGCCATCCATCAGCTCGACTCCGCGGACCGCCCCCTCCTCCGCCACAATCCTGACGACCTCACCCTGGCGCAGATGGAGATTCGGCACTCCTTCAAGTTCACGACGCATCTCCTGCCGGTAGAGGGCACGATCAGCCTGCGCCCGGGGCGCCTGCACCGCCGGTCCGCGACTGCGATTGAGCATTCGATACTGAATCCCTGTCGCATCTATGACACGCCCCATCAGCCCGCCCAGCGCGTCAATCTCTCTGACGAGATGACCTTTGGCGATCCCGCCGATGGCCGGGTTGCAGGACATCTGGGCGACCAGATCGAGATTGAAGGTGACCACAGCCGTTCTGGCACCGATTCTTGCCGCGGCGTGGGCCGCTTCACAACCAGCGTGACCGGCGCCGATCACGATCACGTCAAATTTTTCGTCATAGTGGTTCATAGCGTTTGAGAGAGGAGGAAGAGATCAGACCGGCACCGGTCATTTACCGATGCAGAAGGTCGCAAAGATCTGATTAATAATATCGCCAAGCAAGGTTTCACCCGTGACGATTCCCAGGCTGCGGAGAGCCTGGTGCAGATTGTTGAGGGCGATCTCTTCCGTAAAGCCGGAGCGGAGATCGACGCGTGCCTGCCCGAGATGGGTAAGGGCTTTGACTAGCGCCTGGTAATGGCGCTCATTGGTGACGATCGCGCTCTCGTCGAGTTTGGCCGCCGGCCCAACGATCGCCTCATGGATGGTCTGACGGAGCTGCTCGAGTCCTTCACCAGTGAGAGCCGAGACAGTGATGATCGGCCGACCAGCCGCAAGCTGCTCGAGGCGCGAGAGCTGCAGCGGCGGACCCAGATCAGCCTTGTTGACGACCAGTATCGCAAAAGGGATCTCCGCGAGAAGGCCAATCTCTTCAGGGGCGAGAGCGGTCGAAGCTTCGACGACGGCAAGCACAAAATCGGCCTCAGTCACGACGGACCGGGAACGCTCGACGCCCAGTAACTCGATCGGGTCGTGCGTTTCACGGATGCCAGCCGTGTCAACAAGACTGATCGGGAGCCCGTTGATTGAGGTGGTATCGTCAAGGGTATCGCGGGTCGTCCCTGGAAGACTGGTGACAATCGCCCGGTCACGTCCTAGTAAAGCGTTGAAAACAGACGACTTACCAACATTTGGCCGCCCAACCAGCGCAAGTTTTACGCCAGAGCGGATCACCTTGCCGATCTCATAACTCCCGGCGAGCCGGTCAATGCCCGCGATCAAACGATCAAGTCGGCTGAGGTACACTTCGAGATCGAGGGGGTCGAGATCATCCTCGACAAATTCCACCGCTGACTCAAAATGGACGATCAGATCGATAATGCCCTGCTTGAGCGGATCGATCTGACGTGAAAGTTCACCCCGCAACTGGCGGGCGGCAACACGGGCCTGGTAGGTCGTCTGGGAATGGATCAGATCATTAATCGCTTCTGCCTGGGCCAGATCGAGACGGTTGTTCAGGAATGCTCGCAGACTGAACTCACCGGGCTGGGCCAGCTCAGCCCCAAGTTGGGTAAATTGGCGGAGAAGTTCCGCCAGAACGACCGGGCTGCCATGGCAGGCGACCTCGACCACATCTTCACCGGTAAAGGAGTGGGGCGCCTTGTACCAGACAACGATCGCCTCATCGATCAGCAGTCCCGACTCCGGGTTGACGATGAACCTGAGTGTGGCCTTGTTTGGTTGGAATTCGACCCGGCCGTCTGCCGGTGGTTTGACGAGGCGGGTGAGAATGGGGAGGGCTTCGGGGCCACTGAGCCTGATCATTCCGATCGCTCCGTAGCCCGGCGGTGTCGTTATCGCGGCGATTGTCGATTGCCTTATCTCACCCAGCATATGGTTGTCGACAAAATATTGGGGAGCGGGCTTCGCCCTAGCCGGGCAGAACCTTCACTCGTCGCAGCTGTCCATCCCCCTCGCTCTCCGTTCGAATCCCCTCGACGTCGACCAGGATGGTGTGGATGATCCGGCGGTCCTGTGCATTCATTGGATCGAAGACAAACGGAACCCTGGTCGTGCGGACACGCTCCGCCGCCTTCTGGGCCATCAGCTCCAACTCCTGACGTCGTGAGTCGCGGTAGCCACCCGCATCGAAATCGATCTGCAGTCCAACCGCGACATCGGCGGCAAAGGCCCGCCTGGTCACATACTGCAGGGCATCGAGCAACTCAGCATTGTGGCCGAGTAGAAGCGGCAGGTCGAGCCCCTGAAAGGTGACCGCTATCGCTTCCGGCTCGAGCTCGGCGACGACCACCTTCAGATCGAGGGAGGACTTGTCGATCAACTCTGAGACGAATGTTTCTACTTTGGGTTTCAAAACCGCTAGATCAACTTCCGACATTATAAACCTCATTTGGCCTGAGCTGGCCGCATTGGCTAAAGACTTGCATTAACTGCTATTTACCGGATTTGGTCTTCGCCTTGCTCACTTCCGGAGTCGCCGCCACCGGAGCGGGATTGAGGCGATTGATAACAAACTGTTGCGCCACGCCGACCAGGTTGCTGACCATCCAGTAGAGAACGAGGCCTGCCGGCGCCCCCTTCAGAAACCAGGTGAAGATGAGGGGCATAATGTAGCCGACCTTCTTCTGGACCGGATCGACCGTAGTTGGCGTCAGGGCCTGTTGCGCGATCATGGTGACGCACATCATGATCGGCAGAACCCAGTAGGGGTCAGGCGTTGAGAGATCCTGCAGCCAACCAAAGAATGGCGCATTTCGAACCTCGATCGAGACCGTCAGAATGGCAAAGACCGCCATAAAGAAGGGCATCTGCAGGAGTAGCGGCAGACAACCCATGAGCGGATTGCCCTCCTTCATCAGCGCAATCTGCTCCTTCTGCAGTTCGAGCATCCGCGGATCGTTCTTCTCGAGCTTCTTCATGCGGTCCTGCAGATCCTTCATCTTCGGCTGCATAGCCGCGGCCCGCTTCATACTGACAGAGCTCTTCCACCGCAACGGGAAGAAGAACATATTCAGGATAACGGTCAGGATGACGATCGACCAGCCAAAATTCTGCGTGAACTTATTAATTTCACGCATCGAGAGGAGCATGAACTGGGCAATCGGCTTGATGAGGAACGAAATGAAGTTGAGCCATCCGTAACTGACGATATCCTCGAGCCCCTTGCCGCGCTCCTTCAGCTTGAGATGATCACTGACCGCACTGAGGGTCTCCAGATCCTTCGGTCCGGCGTAGATGTGGTAGTTCTCTCCTTGCACGAGTGAGATCGCCATCGAGACAAAGTTCTGATTGTTGACGAGGCGAATCGCCGGAACCGGCCGCGGGGGAATGGCGGCCATGGCAAAGTAGTTGTCATCGACCGCCGCCCAGGTGACCGGAGCTTCGACCGGGGCCACCGGGGTCTCCCGGAGCCCTTCGGCATTCTCGCGCTCGACATCGGTGCCCATGGCATAGGTTAGTTGCGGGGCGTGCTTGTAGGCGTTGATATCCCGGACATTCTGATCGCCAAAATTTGGTCCAATGACGATGAAAGCCTCTACCGGCGCCCCATTGCGCCTGACCGACGCCTGGAAGTCGAAATCGAAACCTGAACCATCATCGGTCCCGACCGATCGGAAGACGATCGACTTGGTCGCCTCAATCCCCTGACCAACGAAGGTGAAATTGATCGTGCGCTTCTGACCAGGCCCGAGTTTGATCTCACTCTCCGGCAGGTCACGTACTTCATAGCGTGAGCTGTTCAGAAGCTGTTCGAGCGTCGTATCGGCAGGGATGTGAAAGCGTAGCGGAGAACCGATCTCGGCGTTAAGTTTAGCCGAGATCAACCCAACTCCGTTCGGCGGGTCGATCGGTTTACCATCGGTGAAACCGGTCATGATCCATTCGGTGATAACAGCGCCCTGATTCGAAAGGGTGGCGCGCCAATGGTCGGTCTGAACGACGATCTGGCGATAGTCGGCCTGGGTCGGGCTCAGCGACTCCACCGGCTGAACATTCTCTGGCGCCGCCGGAGAAGCCCCGACCGCCGCTGCCGGGGCCACCTTGGCCGCCTCCTGCGTCTGGGCGGGTTTGGTCGGTTGGGGATAGAGCTTTCCGTAAATAAAAGACCATCCCATAAAGATGGCCGAGGAGAGCACCAGGAAAAGGATCAATCGTTTTTCCATTGACAAGTTCACCTTGACGTCACGCCTGCACCTGCAGAGGCCTGCGGTTGGAAGAGCTCACCATCGAAAGAGCCCGTAAAATGGTCTGCTGGGGCGGTCATCGACCCGTCAGCCAACAAACCCGACCGACCGGAAATCATCCCGATCTAGGAACGGAACCAGCGTTGGGATTCCGACTGGGTGGTGACAGGATCATCGCCACCTGTTGTAAAGGGATGACATCTCGAAATACGCTTCAATCCTAGCAGGACTCCACGCCCCAGTCCAAATTCCTGGATCGCCTCGATGGCATAGACTGAACAGGAGGGGTTGAAACGGCACCCTGGCGGCAGGAGTGGGGAGATCGTGTAACGGTATGTCCTGATCATCAGAATCGTCAGCCAGATGAGCGATCGGGAGACTATTCGGGATGACTGGGCGAGGATACGACGGAACCACTGATTATCCTGAGGCGGTGACGTATCCATATCGCAAATCAGCAAATCAGCAAGATCACTGGAAGACAAACTCACAAAATCGCTCGACACGAATGCACGAGACCGGCCTGTGCCAATCAGGATTCACGGCACAGCCACCTTGTGAAGAATCGTCACCCCGTTGCTACGACCCGGCAATTGGCCCAAAAATCATCTCCATCAACTTCCGGAAGGACTCCTCGACGAGGTGGTACTCCGCCGCTGGAAGAGATGATCGGGCGTTGATGACGAAATCGATGCCACCAACGACCCGGGAGGCGCCACGACGTTCATTGAAGTAGTGGCGGACGATCTCTCTCAATCGCCGCTTACACCTGTTCCGGACCACCGCATCACCAATCTTTTTAGTGACAGTGAGCCCCAGCCGGGGTTCAGAGGAACCGGTTCGGAGAACGAAGATATTGAAGTATGGAGAGGAGTAACGCCGCCCCTTCTCGTAGACAAGTCTGAACTCGCGGCTGTTTCTGAGACTCTCAGGCAGGCCGTTTCTGTTCATGCTCGTCTCCGGGTTGGGTGTCGTATCTCCAGGTTGAAAATGGGGGAAGAGTCGTAGTTCGACATCATCAACGAGGCTTCCGATCCACCGTCATCTTCCCGCCGTCATCACGGACTATCCTGGTATGGTCTAGTAATGGCTCGGCGTGAGACGCTTGCGGCCTTTGGCGCGGCGACGCTTCAAGACAAGCCGGCCGGCTTTGGTGCTCATCCGCTCACGAAAGCCATGGGTCTTGGCCCGGCGACGATTGTTCGGCTGAAATGTTCTCTTCATAATGCTCTCTCCTCAGATATTTTCAATAATAGAAAATTCAGAGACTAACAACCGATACCGTTGATGTCAAGGAGATTGGCCGGGGCACCTTCGCTCGCTTCCCCCTGTCGACCCATGGTCGGGGCCATGGTCGGGGCCATGGTCGGGGTCGCACCGGGAGGCGTTAGTCGGTGCAGACCAGAGAGATTTCGGCTGGTCAGGAACGGCGGTCGATGATGAAGTGGGCGATTTCCTCGAGGCGGGCGCAGTCGAGGTCGAGCTGACGCAGGGCCTCGAGCGCTTCATTGATCACGCGGGATGCCAGTTGCTGGGCCCCGGCCAGACCATAGAGTGAAGTATAGGTCGCCTTCTGGGACGCGGCATCCTTTCCAGCTGTCTTGCCCAGTTCCGCAGTCGTCGCCGTCTCATCGAGCAGATCGTCAGCGATCTGAAAAGCGAGTCCGATCTTTTCACCGTAGAGTGAGAGAGCGGCCAGTTGTTGACTGGAGGCGCCACCGACGATGGCGCCCATGCGCACGGCGCAACGAATCAGGGCTCCGGTCTTGGCGCGGTGAATCTGCTCAAGCTCCAACCCACTGACCGGCTTACCCTCGTAGGTCAGGTCAAGAACCTGCCCACCGATGAGGGCCTCGGTCGTCCCGGCGGCCGTGGCCAGTTCACGCAGGAGGGCAACCTGCACCGCCGCTTCAGGAATTTGCAGATTGGCGAGGGTGATGAAGGCCTGGGTGAGCAGAGCGTCGCCAGCCAGGATGGCGATCGCTTCGCCAAACTTGACGTGACAGGTCGGCATGCCGCGCCGCAGGTCATCGTCATCCATCGCGGGCAGATCGTCGTGGATCAGCGAATAGGTATGAATCATCTCCAGCGAGCAGGCTGCCGGAAGCAGATCCTCCTCTCTGGCTCCAAAGAGCTGACCGGTGGCAATCGCCAGGATCGGTCGCAGTCGCTTGCCGCCTGCAAAGAGGCTGTAGCGCATCGCCTCGTGGATAAGGGGTGGATTCGAGGTCGCGAGCGGCATCAGTCGATCGAGCCAGCAGTCGACATGCTCGGTATTATGATTGAAGAAATCACCAATATTCACTTTGAGAAACCTTGTGGCGTTAGCTGTCCAGTAGTTGAAGCAGGAAGGGTCGAAGATCAACTAGAAGTCGTCGTCGTCGTCGTCGTCATCGTCATCTTCATCATCTTCTTCATCATCGGGAAGCAGTTGCGGGCGACTGCCAGTCGCGCCAAAAGGGGTCAGTTCGAGGCCGCCCTTCTCCTTGACGAGGATCTCGACCCGCCGCTCGACCGCTTCGAGCTGAGTCTGGCACTGGCGGGAGAGACCCACCCCCTCTTCAAAGAGCTGGAGCGCCTGGTCGAGTGGAAGCTCACCGGTCTGCAATTGCGCGACGATCTTTTCGAGGCGGGAGATCGACTCTTCAAAAGACATTTTGTTCTCTTCTGACGCGCCCATAACTAAAATCACTCCTCATTCAACTTGATATTGACGACATCACAATCGACCACTCCATCCGCAAAGTGGACGGCGAGGCGCTGCCCCGGCTCGGTGGCCCGCGCTCTGGCGATGAGACGATTCGAGGCGTCGGTGGTCATGGTGTAACCACGGCCAAGGACCGCGAGCGGAGAGAGGGCATGAAGTTCTCCACTGATGGTGGAGAAGCGCAGACGCTGCTCATTGAGCATTCCCTCGATCGCCTGGCAGGCCTCGCGGTCGAGCGTGGCGAGCCGACGGTTGGATTCGACGATCGGGCGCCGCAGGTCGACCCTCGCCAGCGCGAGCTGTGAGTTATGGATCGAGAGGCGAGCACGGCGAAGACGGGCGCTGAGGGATTCGGCGGCTCCCTGCATCAGGCGGTCGAGGCGCTGCAGATACCGACGGGCGATACTGGCAGTCGCGGTAAAACCGGGGCTGCCGACCAGTCGCTCCAAACGTGACCGACGGCGGAGGAGGAGGTACTTCATCGAATTGAGCAGCGAGGTCTGCAGCTCATCGACCCGAATCATCAGCTCAGCAGTCCCTGAGGAGACCAGCTCTGCCGCCGCTGAAGGGGTCGCCGCGCGCAGGTCGGCCACCAGATCAGCAATGGTTGTATCGGTCTCGTGACCAACTGCGGAGATGACCGGAATGGCCGACTCATAGATCGCCCGCGCGACCACCTCTTCATTGAAGGCCCAGAGATCCTCCGCCGCTCCGCCACCACGCCCGACGATCAGGACATCGATCGAACGTTCACCGCGCTCGGACAGCTGGTTGAGCTGGCGGATTCCTTCGGCAATCTCTCTTGCCGCGCCCTCTCCCTGTACTCGCGACGGAGCAATGACAATGTGAAGACCGGGGTTGCGGCGTTCAAGAATGCGCAGCACATCCTGCAGGGCCGCCCCGGTTGGCGAAGTGACGATGCCGATTCGCCGTGGGTAGAGCGGCAACCGCCGCTTGCGCTCGAGGTTGAAGAGCCCCTCCGCCTGGAGACGACGACACTGCTCTTCGAAGGCGAGCTGGAGTGACCCGACACCAACCGGCTCGACCGTCTCCACCTGCAGCTGATACTCACCCTTCTGGGAATAGACGGTCAGCCGTCCGCGCGCCGTCACCTGGAGGCCATTTCGCAACTTGAAGCGTTGCAACTGGTTGAGATTCTTGAAGAAGACAGCGCGAATCTGCGACCGCTCGTCTTTCAATGAGAAATACCAATGGCCGGAGCTGTGCATGGTGAAACCGACGATCTCTCCCTGCACGAGAAGGCTCCCGAAGCTCTTTTCGAGGCGCAACTTGATCTGACCGGTAATCTCACTGACCGTCAGTGGACGCCGCTCGGCAAAAAGAGTGTCGATGCGTTGTGAAAACGAGTCGTTCATAGTTGATCAAGCAGAGGCGGATCTTAGCACTGGTCAACCTCGATGTCCATAAAATGGTCATTCAAGCCTGCCCCAACAGCGGCGCCGACCGATCAGACACCCGAACAAGTTTACGATATGAGGTGAAGATCGTGCTATATTTGTTTTTTTTCAACAAGAAATGGAAATCCGGCAAGATGATTCATTTGTCAATAATCATACCGGCCTACAATGAGGAGAACCGGATCGGCAAGACTCTCGAGGAGACCTTTCGCTTTCTGGATGCGCAGTCATTTCAGAGTGAAGTGATCGTAGTCAATGATGGATCACGCGATCGGACCCGTGAGGTGGTCACCGGGTACATAACTCATGACGGGCATAAAGGACCACAGGGTCCTGCGGAGTCACGACTGCGACTGCTCGACAATCCCGGGAATCGCGGCAAGGGATACTCCGTCAGGGCGGGAATGCTCGAGGGGCGCGGAGAGATCCTGCTCTTCTACGATGCCGACCTCTCAACCCCGCTCAGTGAAGTGGACCGGGTGCTGGCGCCGCTCAAAGAGGATCGCTACGACGTGGTCATCGGCTCACGCGCGCTCGACCGTTCATTGATCGGCACCCACCAGTCGCGATTCCGTGAAATGATCGGACGGATTGGCAATCTGGTCCAGTTTATCTTCACCGGACTCAGGTTCAGGGACACGCAGTGCGGGTTCAAGGCCTTCCGGCGGGAAGCGGCCCAGCGAATCTTCCCTCTCCAGCAGATCGAGGGGTTCGGTTTCGATCCGGAGATCCTCTTCATCGCCTGCCGGCAAAAGTGGCGCGTCCTCGAGATGGCCGTCCGGTGGAATCACGTCGAGGGATCGAAGGTTCACGTGATCGGCACCCCGCTCAAAGCGCTGCTCGAAGTGATCACTATCCGCATCAACTCAATCTTGGGGAGATACAAGGAGTCGTCATGAACAGACTGAATGTCAACATCGACCATATCGCCACGATTCGCCAGGCGCGACGCACCAATGAGCCCAATCCAGCCGCGGCCGCGGTGATCTGCGAGTTGGCTGGTGCTGACGGCATCACGACCCACCTGCGGAGTGATCGTCGCCACATTCAGGACTATGACCTGATTGCACTGAAGCAGGTCATCGTCACCCACCTCAATGTCGAGATGGCGGCGACGCCGGAGATGGTCGAGATCGCCTGCCGACTGCGGCCCGATGTTGTGACCCTCGTCCCGGAGAGTCCACAGGAGATTACGACTGAGGGGGGACTTGATGTGCTCGCGCTCCGGTCGGAGATCGAGGAGACGATCAGGAATCTCCGGCAGGCGGGTATCTTCGTCAGCCTCTTCATCGATCCTGACCGGCAGCAGATCGAGGCCTCTGCCGCGCTGGGCGCCTTCCAGATCGAGATATGCAGCGCCAACTACGCCAAGCTCAATGAGCACCCGGGAGACCTGACCGTCCGGCGCACCGAGGAGATCAGCCACGAGTTGCAACGGATCGAGGAAGCGGCCAACCTGGCGGCAAGTCGACACCTGAAGGTGGCGGTTGGACACGGCCTGACCTATCGCAATGTTGGGCCGGTCGCCCGGATCGGGGCGATCGAGGAGTTCAACATCGGCCACAATATCATTGCCCGCGCCTCGCTCGTCGGGCTCGAGAGAGCCGTCCGCGAGATGAAGGAGTGTCTGGTGAGGGCCCGCTGATGCTCAACTGGAGAGATTCCGGACCGGTTGGCGGGGGCGACCCACTGGTCTTCCTGCACGCCTTTCCTCTCAACCAGTCGATGTGGGATCCACAGTACGCCCACTTCGCCCGCTCACGGCGGGTTATTACGCTTGACTGGCCCGGCTTCGGTCAGAGTCCTTTGCGTGAGCTTGGCGACGGCGTGGGACTCGAGCCCTACGCCGCAAGCCTCCTGCGACTACTCGACCACCTGGAGATCGAACGGGCGACTATCTGCGGACTCTCGATGGGTGGATATGCGGCGCTCGCCCTCTTCCGTCTGGCTCCCGAACGCGTCGGGTCATTGGTCTTCTGCGATACCCGCGCAACGGCCGACAGCGTGGCTGCCCGAACCGGCCGCTACGAAATGGTGGCCAACCTGGCGCAAGAGGGATTGGCGGGAGTAGAGAGTCTGGTCAGAAACATGGTTCCGCGACTTGTCGGCGACACGACCCTCGCGAACCACCATCAGGTCGTCATGCAGATTGAATCGATGATCCGGCAGAACGGTGCGGACGGCATCGCGCGGGGGCTGCGCGGCCTCGCCGAACGGCCGGACAGTTCCGATCTGCTGCCGGCGATCGGTGCGCGGGCGAATGACCGCGCGTTGCTCGTCGTTGGAAATGAAGATAAGCTTACACCTCCATCGGAGATGAGGCTGATGTCCGAGGCCATCAGCGGGTCGGGATTCGTAATCATCGAAGGGGCTGGACATCTTCCCAACCTAGAACAGAGCGACAGTTTCAACCAGGCTCTGGAGGATTTTCTGCCTTAACGAAACAACGAGGAGTTGGAAAGGCATCCACTATGTTCTGCTATCGCTGTGGAAACAGACTTCCCGAGGAGAGCATCTTTTGCAATCGGTGCGGAATTCGGTTGCAATCGACGACCGAACGGATGCGCAATTCAAAGCCTTTCGATTACCCGGTTTCGTCAGCCGACGATGAAGTGGGCGACGCGCCACCCCGCGCTCCCCGCCATGCTCCCCCTCCGCGATCAGGACGACGGCTGGTGGAAGAGGACCCGGAGGATTTCGAGGTTGAAAAAGAATGGGAGGCTGTCGACTCCCCATTTGCTGACGATTTTGACGAAGAAGAGCCGGAGGATGAGCCAGAGGATGAGCCAGAGGATGAGTACGAATCGATCGAAGCCGATCCGCCCGTCCACTCCTACCGTGGTCCACGGGAAAGGGTCATCTTCAGCATCAATCCGGCCTTCTATCCGGTCAGCTCCGCCTACGTTCTCTCCACCTTTGCCGCGCTGCTGCTCGTGATAATCATCGCCTACTTCAATGGCGGCTTCCTGCTCTCTCTCGGCTGCGCGATGGTCACTTTTGTCCCGAGCGTGATCAAACATATCCGGCACATCCACACCATCTTTACCCTGACGACCATCAAACTGGAGATCTCCGAAGGCCTCTTCTCCAAATCGACCCGGAACATTCCGCTCCGTCATATCCAGGACGTCGCCGTGCGCGAGAACTTCAAGGAGCGCTTGCTGGGCATTGGAGACATCGTCGTCGACACCCCCTCGATGGAGTCCAGGCTGATCCTCAACAATGTCAACAATCCACGGCACTATGCGGATCTGATCCTCGAGCAGCTCGAGCGATGGATCTGAAAGAAGTGCCATTCCGGTAAGCAGATCATGAGCAATCGACCTTTTTCACCACTCATTCCGTTCCTTCTGGTGCTGACCATCGTCGCCACCCTGCCAGTTTCTGCGCAGTCAATTCCCCAGCCAAACAGCCAAAATGGTCAGGCTGGCCTGACTGGCCTGACTGGTCTCGGTGAGGGCTGGCTGGCGGCCGGATCCCTGCAGCGGTTCACGGCGAAAGAATGGAAGAGCGAGCCCGGAGCTGAAGTTCTGGCCGAGTACGGTCTGACGGAACGTCACAGAAGGGTCTACCGGAAGGGGACGCAGCAGCTCACGGCCGATCTATTCATCTTTCGTCAGACCGCCGGCGCCTATGGGTGGTCAACCTTTGTCCGGCGCAACGTTGGCCGGGAGACGAGTATCGACCACTTCGGTAAGTACGTCATTCGACTGCAACCGGTCGAGTCGATTGATCAGCCGTTGCGAGAGAGCCTGATCAAATCGATCACCGCGCAGCTTGAACCAGATGATCGTCAACTGCCGGTTCTTCCGGCGCACCTGCCCGGAGCCGACTCCGGTCTGGTTGCCGGCAGCGAAACATACCTGGTCGGCCCACAGGCCCTTGGCCAGGACCCACAGTTCGGCCAGCGGGTCCGACTGATCGATTTTAGCGGACTGCCTGATATGGTGACCGCCGACTACCGGCTGGGAGATACGGCGCGAAGGGTACTGATCGTCGAGTTTCATACTCCCCAGGCCGCCACGGAGGCGCTGCGGCTCTGGGAAGAGGAGTTGCGTGGTGAGCAGAATCAAGCCTCCACATCCAGCCCATCTGGCCCATCTGGCCCAACTGGCCCATCCGGCCCAACTGGCCCATCCGGCCCAACTGGCCCAACTGGCCCAACTGGCCCAACTGGCCCAGACCGCCCCCGGCTTGTCCGGCGCATCGGCAACTACATCGTCGAACTGACCGGAGCCGCTGATCAACAGGCCGCCGAGGCAATCCTCGGCAAAATCCGCTACGAGCAGAAAGTCTTCTGGTCAGGCCGCAAAGTATCGGATATCCCGCTCGAATTTCGTCCCCTCGACCCGGCGGTGCTCCGTGAAGCAACCAAGACCGGGTCGATCATCGTGCGCTCCCTCGTCTGGGTCGGCGTCATGATGCTCGTCGTCTTTGGCGTTGGGTTGGTCGTCGGGGGCGGTTTCTTCTACTGGCGCAGATTCCGTCAGCATCGGAAGGGAACCGACAACATCTTCAGCGACGGTGGCGATTCGATCGTCCTCAATCTGAACGAAAAGGAGTAGATGGTCTCCCATCTACTCCTTCTTCAGTCGCCAATCCTGGTTGTTTTCAATGCTGGCTCTTCAGCGGACGCTGCCGAGCGCCGCTGGTCGATCAGATCCGCATCGGCATCACAATATAGCGGTAGTCATAGTCGACCTCGGTCTTTGGTCTGACCTGCACCTGCGAACTGCCATCCTTGAATTCAAGCAGAATCTCCCCCTCACCAATCACGGAGAAGACATCGAGCAGGTACTGAGCATTGAAGCCAATGACGATCTCGGGCCCGGTATAGTCAACCACCAACTCTTCGCCAGCCTCGCCGACGCTCTCACTGTTGGCCGAAATATTGACCAGGTTGTCGCGCAGTTCAAATCTGATGGCGTGGGAACGATCATCGGCCACCAGGGCCACGCGGCGAAGCGCCGCCGCCAGCCGATGCCCCTCGATCGCAAAACTGTGATTGTTGTCACGGGGCAGGACCATCTCATAGTTTGGAAACTGTCCGCTGAGCGTCCGCGAGCTGAGAACCCTCTTGCCGAACCGGAAATAGAGATGATTATCGTGGAAAGCGACCTCGATCGAATCATCCGATTCAGCGCTCAGTCTGGCGACCTCCGTGAGAGTCTTCTTGGGGATCAGCAGATCGAGCGGCTGTCCGGGATTGGCGATCTGTTTCTCGATGAACGAGAGCCGATGGCCATCGGTCGCCACCATCCGCAGTGACTCGGCGCCAAACTCGAACTTCGCCCCGTTGAGGGCGTAACGCGACTCCTCGTTGGTGATCGCGAAGATTGTCCGCGAGATGAGCGTCCGAAAGATCTCCACCGGCAGCTGAAGCGCGCCTTCGGGCATCTGGCGAATCCGCGGGAAGTTGTCGGTCGGGACGCCAAGCAGCTTGAATCGTGAGCGCTCACAGCTCAACGTCAGCTGATCCTTATCACCGCGCTTCAATTCAATCTCCGACTCCGGCAGGGCCCGCACGATCTCAAACAGCTTCTTGGCCCCAAGGCAGATCGAACCCGGCTCGAGAACCTCGGCTTCGCAGAAGGTCGAGATCGACAGATCCAAATCGGTCGCCTTGATCTCGATTCCATCCGCATGGGTCTCGATCATCACATTGGAGAGAATCGGAATCGTGCTCTTCTTCTCGACCACTCCCTGCAGGAGGCCCAACTCTTTCTGAAAAGATTGTCTGCCAACTTTGAACCGCATCGCTCCCTCCCTCAAGGTTGTCTCATGGACGTTTCGGCGACTTTACTACTAAATACAATTAATTCAATTGTATTAATATCTAGTAGTACTAGTAGTGCTGTTAGTATCTGGTCAAAAACCGCATAAAGTCTTTGTTCCTAATTATTTACACGGTGGAAAAGCTGTGGAAAAGCCTGTGTGAATAAAAGGAAAAAAGTGGTTGATGGTGGAAATCTTCCGGGTCGTTCCAAAATATGAAGAGAATTTGACAGGAATCCACAGGGTCATGAGGTTGACCCTGTGGAAAACCCTGTAACTCTATTTACATTTATCAATTAGGTTGTGGATAACCCTGTGAAAATTTCCGTTCTGCTCAATCATCTCCGCGATCTTGGTGACACTGTGGAGAACGGTCGTGTGGTGTTTCCCGCCAAATTCGCGCCCGATCTCGGGCAGACTTGCGCGGGTCAGGTTCTTGCACAGATACATCGCCACCTGGCGCGGGAAGGCGATTTCGCGCACATTCGATTTTGCTTTCAGATCCGCGACCCGGAGAGAAAAGTGGTCGGCCACGACCTTCTGAATGGTGGCAATGGTCGTCGATTTCTCTTCGACATCGACGATGTTCTTGAGGGCCTCCCGCGCGAGGGTGAGGCTGATCGGCTCACCTTTCAGTGACGACAAGGCGGTCAGTCTGACCAGAGAGCCTTCCAGCTCACGGATATTGGACTTGATGTGGCGGGCGATGAACATCGCGACCTGGTCCGGAATCACGATCTTGTCGGTCTCGGCCTTTTTGCGCAGAATCGCCAGCTTGGTCTCGAGGTCAGGTGGTTGGATATCGGCGATCAATCCCCATTCGAAACGGGAGTGGAGACGCTCTTCCAGCGTCGGAATCTCGCGCGGAGGGCAGTCAGAGGAGATGACGATCTGCTTCTGCCCTTCATAAAGGGCGTTGAAGGTATGGAAGAACTCCTCCTGGGTCCGTTCCTTGCCCGCGATAAACTGAATGTCGTCAATCAAAAGGACATCGATCGACCGGTAACGATCGCGGAAGGCGAGGGTCTGCTCGTAGCGAATCGCGTTGATCAGTTCGTTCATGAACCGCTCAGCCGAGATATAGCAGAGGCGGAGGTGGCGATTTCGTTCCTTGACCCGGTGGCCAATGGCGCACATGAGGTGGGTCTTGCCAAGTCCGACTCCACCGTAGAGGTAGAGCGGATTGTAGGTTCGTGACGGGCCCTCGGCGACGGCCAGCGCGGCCGCGTGCGCAAACTGATTGCTCGAACCGACCACAAAGGTCTCGAATGTATACTTCTGATTCAGCAGAAGCTCGCTCGACTCCTGCTCAGAGTAACGGGTGCGCGCCGCAGCGGGGTGGGGGCGCACTCTCGTCGGATCGTTATCCTGCGCCGGCGGCGGGGAGGCCGGACTTGCTCCGGCATGGTTCTCGGTCTTCGCGACCGCACCCGCCCGGGCACTGACTTCGAAGTGGAGCGAATGGCCGCTCAAGCCCACCTCAACCAGCGCCTCCTCGATGATCTCGCCATAATTGTTCTGAATCCAATCGACAAAGACACGATCCGGGACGCGCAGGTGAATTGCCGTCCCGTCAATATTCTCCATCTCGATCGGTTTAAACCACGTCCCAAAACTCTCGTGGTTGACGCGTTTTTCGATAGCCGCGATCAGCAGTCTCCACTGATCGGTCTGGATCGAAAAATCACTGGGGCTGTCAGTTCTCGATTCCATCTTAATGCCTCAATCCTGGCTCTTTCCCGCCTCATTCCGGTCCCGTCCTTGAGCTGTCACATTCAGCTGCTCTGCCTCAGCATACAGACAAAAGTATAGCGACTACCGCGCATTTTCGGGAAGTGGCGGCAGGCGCTTACGAGTCGATCCTGCAATTGGATAAGGCAGTCGCTAAGTGCTTTAACGGGAACGGTTTATAAGTGTGTTGTCCACTCCTGTCAAAGTGTGTGAAGGATAGCACCATGACATTTTGAATGCAAGTTCGCTGATCTTCCCTGGAGACAAATTTCTCTCGTTCAGGGAGCCCTCCGGGCGGCCAAAAGAGCGTGGCGATTCGAAGCCGCGGCGCCGCGTCAACGCGGCAGTTTAACAGCGCATCACACGCCAAGTTTTAGCGATGAAAAGACCCCGGCGACCTTGCATCCGGGTCCAAAATGTCTCTGGCAATCAAAAAATATCGATGTCGGTCTCACGGGTCGATCCGCTCGATTAGGGAGCTGAACCAAGGATGACTTCGGTGCCGGTGCTGAACATACCCGCCACACAGCCGGTCATGAGCGTCGCGAGAGTGGCGGCGAGCAGGGCGCGCAGACTGACACTGGCCAAATCGTCGCGACGTGACGGGGCAAGGGCGGCAGTTCCGCCGACAAAGATGGCCGCTGAGGCGAAGTGGGCAAAACCGCACAGCGCATAGCAAAGGATGACCACCGTGCGCGGATCGGCCAGTTGGCCACTGGTCGCCATTTGGGCAAGTTCCTGGTAGGGGACGACCTCCGTCAGGATCACACGCTCGCCGAGCAGGCGGGCCGACTCCATCAGGTCGGCCGGAACGATACCGAGCAGCGCCGCAAACGGGTAGAATATCCAGGTCAGAATCCGGGTGATCGAGAGAGGGCTGGCGAGGCCCAGCCAGCGGCTTGGCAGCGTGAGGATCTTATCGAGCAGGGCGACCATCCCGAGACCGGCGACGAGCAGGGCGGAGATGCCGGCGACCAGTCGTAAACCGTCCATGGCACCGGCAATGATCGCACTCATCAGATTTCCGGAGGGGTGGGAGTGATCCTCCCGGGGCAGACTCCGGATTGTTTCCGGGGTCTCGGTCTCCGGCAGCAGAATCTTCGCGATGACGGCCGCCGCCGGTATCGAGATGATCGAGGCTGAGATGAGGTGACCGGCAATCTGCGGGAAGCTCCTGCTCAGAAATGCGACGTAGATTCCGAGGGTCGTGGAGGCTACGGTGGCCATTCCCGAGGTCAGCAGCATCATCAGCTCGGACCTTGTCATCAGGGCCAGATATGGTTGAACGACCAGCGCCGATTCGACCCCCACAAAGATGTTTGAAGAGCTTGAAAGAGCCTCCGCCCCACTGATTCCGAGGGTGCGGTGGAAGAGCTTGGCGAAGATGCGAATGAGCGGCTGCATCAGTCGCAGATGGTAGAGTGCCGCGACCAGCGCCGAGAAGAAGATCGCGATCGGCAAGGCCTGAAAAGCAAGGATGAAGCCGATCGATCCCGCCTCGCCAATTCCAGCCGCCAGCGGCCCGAGCAGAAACGAGGTCCCCGCCTTGGAAGCATCGAGAACGGCCATGACCAGGTCATTCAATTCAATAAAGATCCGTCGGGATAGCGGGAGTCGAAAGACAATCAATCCAATGAGCAGCTGGAGCAGCAGTCCCAGTCCAATCGTCCGCCAGTTGATGCGGCGACGCTGGGCCGAAAGAGCATAGGCGACGCCCACGAGTGTCAGAAAACCGAGAAATGAGATCGCTTGATACTTCATCAATAGCCCTTCCGTGATTGAAGATCTGCTTTTCAGCGAGGCGATGGAAAATTGATCAGCCACTGGAGAGACAGGATTCCACTCCCCCCGACACGGCTCGATGCGGAGACCGATCAGGTTGGTTGATCAGGTCCGGGATCGTCGCGCGAATCGATAAAGTGTTGATCAGGTTCGGACGCTTCTGCAAAGGATGATAGCGACAAATGGCGACAGTGCAAGATGCTTGCCGTCACCCTGGTCGGCAAGTGCGAAAAATTACCACGATCGAGCGCTCTTTGGGCAGAATATCTGGATCGAAAGTGATAGATAGAATATCGACGATCGATGAGAATGATGTTCTCATGACGACAGCCATGAACAGGTTGCTGGTGACGGCCCCGGATCAACCTGACTTCGAACTGGAAGTTGAATTTGTTAGGATGTAGTTTCTCGGATTACGACGAGATTCGAGCTGCTCTGGCTCCTCTGGTCTCTTTAAGGATTTTGCATATGAGGTTTGTTGTGAACGTGAGAGTGATACTGATGTCGATACTTGTCGGCGGATTGCTCCTCAGTCCCGTCGGCAGTTTTGACCGGGTCGATTCATCAGTCGCGGCAGCGTCACCGTCTGCGCCAGCTGGCAGGTTGACCGGAGTGTCTGACAAAGAGACGAGTGGATTGGCCGCCGGTCATTGTTCAAAAGAGTTTTGGCTCAGTCAGGCGCGCCGGCTCCAGGATGGTCGCCTCAAGGTGGGCAAAGAGGCGAGTTACCGCCGCGCCCTCTCCCGGCAGAGTTCCCCGACACTAAGCAGTTCATCGGGACCCTCGTCTGGTTCATTAAGTGGGCAATCATCGGGATGCCTCGGATGGGATACTCAGTTTGGACTTGTCGGCGGGCCGAACAGCGAAGTCTTCGCCATGGCGGTAGTCGGCAGATCACTCTATGTCGGTGGAAGTTTTATTGCGATTGGTGGTGTTTCGGCCAACCGGATCGCCCGCTATGACCTCGATACGGGAGCCTGGAGCACGCTCGGTTCAGGAGGAGGCAATGGCGTCAATGAGACCGTGACCTCGCTCGCCGTCGTCGGGACCAACCTCTATGTGGGTGGATTCTTCACTGAGGCCAACATTGGCGGTCCGGCCGTTCGGGCAAACCGGATTGTCCGATATGACACGGTGGCCGGGACGTGGAGGGGGATTGGAATCGCCGGAGGCAATGGCGTCAACAATCTGGTCTTCGATCTGGTGGCCATCGGTGAAGATCTCTATGTCGGGGGAAATTTCAGCGCCGCCAATGAAGGTGGGGTAAAAGTGCCCGTCAATAGCCTCGCCCGTTTGCAGACCTCATCCGATTCCTGGAGCAAGGTTGGATTTGGTGACGGAAATGGCGTCGATGGAACGGTTTTGACACTGGCCGCGATGGGCACCGATCTCTACATCGGCGGACGCTTCCTGACTGCCAATATGGGAGGGCAGATAGTCTTTGCCAGCAATGTCGTCATGTTCCGAACCACGGCCGCGAGCTGGGCGCCGCTCGGATCGTCGAGTGGAAACGGCGTCGACAATGAAGTCAAGGCGTTTGCGGTCATTGCTGGCCGCCTCTACGTTGGTGGCAGCTTCAAGACCGCTGGCAATGGGTCGGCCGCAGTGGTTGCCAACCATATTGCAATGTATAACCCAAACACCAACAACTGGGCCGGGCTGGGCATCAACAATGGTAACGGGGTCGACGCGGACGTCTATTCGCTCACGCCTCTCGGCAACGATCTGGTCGTCGCCGGAGATTTCACGCAAGCCAATATGGGTGGTACGGTGGTGGTGACCGCCAGCCAGATTGCCCGCTTCGCTCCGGCGACCTCTTCGTGGCACAGCATCGGCGCCGGAACGGGTGGCAAGAGGCTGGCCGGGCCGGTCTACCGCGTCATGGTCGTCGATGGCGACCTGGTCATTGGCGGAAACTTTGCCGTGGTCGATGCCAATGGCACGACCATTTTTGCCAACAATCTGGTCCGCTACACGACGGGCACTGCTCAATGGGGCCGCATCGTCAATAGTAGTGGCAATGGGGCGAACAGCGACATCTATTCTATGATCCGCATCGGGAACACCGTCTATTTTGGCGGACGCTTCACCTCCATCGGCGGAATCTCGGCCAACTATATTGCGGCCTACGATCTGTTGACCGGCAATTGGACCCCACTTGGTTCTGGCGGCGGAAATGGGGTCAACGAGGTCGTTCTCGATATGGCGGCGGTTGGAACCGATCTCTACGTGGCCGGTGCCTTTACCGCGGCCAACGTCGTCAGCACCAGCGGAGCGGGGATCTCGACCGGCTATGTTGCCAAGTACGATACGATCACCGGCATCTGGTCGGGGCTGGGCACGGCGAACACGGCGACGAGTGGGTTTAACGATTCCGTCTACACTGTAACCTCGATCGGTACGGCAGTCTATTTTGGTGGCGGCTTCTCGAGTGTCGGATTGGGCAACTCGATTCTGCCAGTCAACCGACTGGCGCGTTACGAGACGACGACCAGAACGTGGAGCCGGGTTGGCACCGGATCTGGTAATGGGACCAACGAGTTCATCTTCACGCTGGCCGCGCTGGGAACTGATCTCTACCTGGGAGGCATCTTCACCGCCGTCAACGAAGGTGGATCATCGATCGCCGCCAATGGTATTGCCAGATTTGATACGACCAGGAATGTCTGGAGTCCGCTTGGTTCGGGCGGAGGAAATGGGGTCGATGAGGTCGTCAGCTCGATTCAGATCATCGGCGCCGATCTCTACGTCGGCGGCATATTTTCGAACGTCAACATTGGGGGAGCGAGAGTCGCGGCCCGCAACATTGCCCGCTTCGATACGCTCACTTCGACCTGGAGCCGCCTTGGATCGGGTGGTGGTGATGGCGTCGATGATACCGGAGTCAGTACGATGGCCGTTATCGGGGCGGATCTCTACGTGGGCGGCTACTTCACCACCGTCAATATCGGTGGAGCTCCGGTGGTGGCCAATCGGGTCGCGAAGTATAGTCCGGCCACCGGCGTCTGGAGCCCCCTCGTCGATCTGGATGGCGGCAATGGCGTCGACTACAACGTCTACGCCATGATCGGTGTGGAGAACAGCCTCTTTGTTGGAGGAGGGTTCAGCACCGTCGGAGACAACAAGATCTCTTCGAATATTGCCCGCTACTGTCCGGGATCGGCGCCGGTGATCACTCTTCCGCGGCTCAACGTGCGACAGGGAAGCCCGGCGGCCATCGTGCCGGTCGCTTCGGTCAGCGACCCGGATCAAGGCGCAGGGACGCTGGAGGTCGAGGTGACGCCGCAGGCCGGCTCCGGGGTCACCTTGAGTGGAATCGCGGTCGATGCCAATGGCGAGGTGAAGGCCAATCTGCAGGTTGCTTGTTCCGCGACAAATTCAACCTTCTCCGTCAGGGTCACCGACAGTTTCAGTCTCGTCAGCACGGCGACCCTGACCATCAATGTTGATCCGAATACGCCGCCGGTCCTCGTCTATAGTTCGCCGCCGCCGGTCCTCTCCGGGAGTGGGGCGACGATCAGTCCGCTCGTCATACCATCCGACAACGGGTCGATCAGCTCCCTGGCCATTCTCAGCAAGGGGAGCTTCACGGGCGCCCTGGTCATAAATGACACGGGCGTCCTGACGATAGGCAATGCGGGTCCGGTCGGCAATCACGAGATTACCGTCCGCGCCATCGATAATTGTAGTTCAACGACCGATGTCGCGATCAGGCTGACAGTCTCACCTCTGACCATCACCCTCAGTTCCATTGCGCCGGAGCGGGTAATTGCTGGTGATCGATCCTTCGAGTTGACGGTCAACGGGACCGGGTTCCTGCCGGGTATGGTCCTGCGGGTCAATGGTGAGAATCGACCAACCGTGATTGCCAGTCCCACTCGTTTGACGGCGACCATTCCCGCCACCGACATCGCCAAAGCTGGGCAGTTGAACCTGACCGTCGGTGATGCGAATGGCAACACCTCGACTTCGCGCACCCTCGCCATCCACGATCGGGTGACGGTGACCACCGCGACCAGTTACGCAATTGGAGAGATCGCTCCCGATTCGATAGCCGTTGCCTTTGCGCCGCGGCTCGCGAGCGGTGTGCGCGTGGCCTCCACCGTCCCGCTTCCAACCACCCTGCTTGGAGCAAAGGTCACCGTCCGCGACAGCAATGGCGTCGTGCGGGACCAGCCCCTCTTTTTTGTAGCGCCGCAGCAGGTCAACTTTCTTCTCCACCCCGAGACGGCCCCCGGTCCGGCCACGGTCACGACCTACATCGACGAACAGATCGTCAGTCTTGGCAGCATTACGGTGGTCAAACTATCTCCGGGACTCTTCACCCAGAACTCGACCGGCGAAGGTGTTCCCGCTGCATATGGGCTCCGCGTCTCCAGCGGAAACGTGACCGCCATCGGAGTCGCCGCCTATGATCAGGCGCAGGCGACCTGGCGGCCAGTCCCGATCGATCTCGGCCCGCCCGGCGATGAGATCTACCTCGTCCTCTACGGCTCGGGCCTGCGCGGGGTGAGCGGACTCTCCGGCATCGTGGCAACGATTGGTGACCGGTCCATCCCCGTTCTCTATGTTGGCGGAGACAGCAACTTTGTCGGTCTCGATCAGGTCAACCTTGGTCCGATTCCGCGTTCATTGCTCGGGGCAGGTCTGGTCAACATGACGATGACGATCGATGGCAAGCCGGCCAATCCCGGCAAGAGCATCCGGGTTCAGATAAAGTAACAGGAGGCCAGGATGGTGGGTCAATTCATGTCGACATTAGAAGACATTGCGCCCGAGAGATGTCAACTGCGGATGTCACCCGTTGACCCGCTGTCGTGGCCTGGCCTGGGGTCAAAAAGACAAGTGTTGAAAATAGAGCGTTTATGGTGGGATTCAGCCGTGGATAACCTCTGGCACGGTCATTGCAATAGATAACAGTGTCGAGAGAGACGACGGACAGGAACAGACAGCCTGTCGAATCTTTGAGCCAGCTTCCTCGAGTCGCAACAACCTAACGGTTGAGCGCCAGGAAGAAGAGAGTGAACTACTCCACGAAGTTCATATCCTCTTGTGCCGCGCACTGAATTTCCCCCAAAGGCTGACCAGTGGGTCAACTCCACTGACACCCCCACCCGACGCGTCCCGCCAAGCTCCTCCAAACATTTCCCAAATCTTCATCAGTGCGCGGCCTGGACTCTCCTCGCCCAGACCAGTTCGAACGACCTTATCCAGAGCCAGAACCAGACTTCTCCACTTCTCAATACCCCTTGAACATCAGAATATCACCGTGCCAGTAGCTGATAGAGCTGTAGGCAATCCGCCGCTCATCGCTCGAAACAGAGATGCCAGGGACGGAAATCGACAGTGTCCCCTCGAGATCGAGGAGTTTCTTGGTCGCTCGCGAACGGAGATTGAACCGGTAGATGGCCGGCTTCTGATTGCTCTTGGGCAGGGCATAGTAGATATGCTCGCCAATCTGGTACCAGTGCCGCTCGACCTTGATCCCGTCCAGTTCCGGGATGGCCTGGTCGTTCCCGGTCTGGAGGTCGAACTGCCGCAGCAGTTCGTTGCGGCTGTAGAAGAGATAGCGACCGTCGGCAGAAGGAAAAGGCGAGCGCCCTCCACCGAAAGTGATCTGTGTCGGGTCGCCGCCATCGGCAGAGGTTCGCCAGATCTCGTAAGTTCCTGAACGATCCGAGGCGAAATAGATCCACCGATTATCATGGGACCACGCGGGGTGAATATCGTGAGCCGGATGTTTAGTCAGTTGGCGGAGATTGGATCCATCGTTGTTGATCGTCCAGATTTCCGGTTTTCCCTCGTCGGATTGATTGAAGACGATCTGCCTCCCGTTGGGAGACCAGCGGGAGGAGCCGATCTGGGGCTTATTGGCATTGGTCAGGAGGCGTTGCCCTGTGCAATCGGCATTGGCCAGCCAGAGCTCAGTCTTGCCGGAGCGCACCGATTCAAAGAGGATCGTTCGATTGTCGGGTGAGAACGAAGCTCCATAATCAGCTTTTGATGACTTGATCGTGCAGGGTGGCGGCGCCGCGCCGGAAGAACCGGGTGCTTGGCGAACGTGGATGTCGGTGTCTTCAAGGCCAACTGTATAGGCAATCATTCCATCGCGTGGTGAAAGCGCAATTGGCGAACTACTGATGTCGTGGGGCGAACCATAGACCAAGGTTGGTTGACCGCCCCGGGTCGAAATCCGCCAGAATTGCTGGCTGCCCTCCCTTTGCGAGACGAAGATGATCTCCTCTCCATTCAGATTCCACCCGAGCGTCCGGATTGGTCGGCGGTCAAAGGTGAGCTGCCGGGTCACCCCCGTCGCCACTTCGACGACGAAGATGTCGCTGTGGTGATCGCTCGACCAGCGAATGAAGGCGACCGACTTGCCGTCCGGCGAGAAGCGGGGCGCCGATTCGTAGGTCTTCTCTTCCGGCTTCGGCTTCGAGAGGGGGCGGCGGTACTTACCATCCCGGGAGATGAGGTAGATCCCGGTCGACTCACCCCGGCGGTCATTGTCGGCAACCGCGAAGGATGATCCATCCGGAGACCAGTCGAGACCTCCCCAGGCGCGCCCAACCTCGCGCTCACTCCCATCCTCAAGCGAGGCGACAATCAAGTGATAGCGCTCTTCGGCCACCGCCGGGATGCGCAGGAAGGCCACCTCACGATTGTCAGGTCCCCAGACCGGCTGGCTTTCGAAGTGCGGACTGTTCGATATCCGGCGCGGCTTGGGATCGGCCCCTTCGTTCAGGTCGATATAGTAGATGTTGTGGTCGTTTCCGGCGTCCTCGTTCCAGGAGAAGACGATGTAGCGCCCGTCCCGTGAAAAAGCGGGGCTTTGTTCAACTCCCGGCAGACTGAGGAGAGGGCTGATGGAGGGTGAGGCTTTCGACTCCGACCCCCAGCTGCCGGCAAACCAGAAGACGGTCGCGAACAGAGCCAGGCAGATCGTCACGGGCAGCAGATATTTCCAGGCCCCCATTCTGAAGGTGATTTCTCGAGACGGGGCGCGGTCAGCTTGAGCCGGGCTCTCCGGCTCTTCAGCGGTGTCAATAACCTCGACCGGGACGCGAAAACGATAGCCGACGCCGGGAATGGTCTCGATGTAGTTCTGTTCGCGGATAGTGTCACCGAGCAGGCGGCGCGTCGCGTAGACAAGCTGGACAAGGTTGCTTTCGTTGACAAACTGACCAAGCCAGATCGATTCAATCAGCTCCTCTTTCGTGACAATCTGATTGGCACGTTCAGCAAGCAGCCGGATCATTTCATACCGGCGCTTGGTGAGAGGGATAGTGACCCCCTCCCTCTTCAACACGGCGGTGTCTTTGTAGAGAATATAGGGGCCAAATTTGTAAACCGTCATACGAAAACTCCTCACAGGCGCGATAACGCAACGCGGAAGATAATCTCTTGAGATGAGTCAATCGCGATCTGATGGTGAACAAAAAATGGCCGGGTCGCAACACGGAGCCATTATTTACTGATCAATTTATCCTGAATACTTCTCAAGCAGAGAGTTGAGTACGGCGGAGAGCTCGGGCCAGGAGTTATGCTGAGGGTCGATCAGCTGGTGATCCGCCTCGATCTCGAGGTACCTGACCGAGCTATTGAATCGCTCGATCAGTCGGCGGGTCGTCACTGCCGGCACGATCGAATCAAGCGTTCCCTGGATGACCGTAATTGGGAGGTTGAGGTGGGGAGCGAGGCGCCAGGCCTCTCGTCCGGCTGAACGGACCTGGTCGATCACGCTGATTGGAAATGCCAGCTGCCGAATGGCCTCGCGAGTGGCGGGATTGTTGAGATCGGCCTCCGGCAGGGAGCGGCGCAGATCCTTTTGGACCGCCGGGTCATCGAGATCGACACGGGCAAAAGGTTTGAATTCACGAAGCAGAAGACGAACGAGTGGCCAGAGGGGCTGGTGCCAGCGCTCTCCGAGTTGCCAGAATGGGGCGAGCAGAAGCAGGTGGTCGGGCGCGTCGCTGCCCAGTGCCGCCTGAATCGAGAGGGCTCCCCCCATCGAAAAGCCTGCGAGAATGACGTGACGGTGGGTCTTGCGCAGCTCCGCCAGAGATTCACGGACCGCGGCGATCCAGTCGTGTCGGGTTCGCGCGGGGAGGGTCGCGATCTGGTGGCCGAATCCGGGGAGCAGGGGGGCGGCGACCGTTGCTCCGTGCCGACTGGTCAGGGAAGCCAGCGGTCGCATCTCCGCCGGTGTTCCCGGAAATCCATGGACCAGCAGCAACGCCAGTGAACCGTCACCTTCAATGCGGAATGGGAGATGCTCTTCTCCCTCAAACGCTTTCAACTCCATGCAGATTCTCTAATTGATGCGCACTCTTCTCAATCATTGCCAAAATGGGCTAGGATAAAACCACAATCAACCAAACACATTTAATGGCCGCGCCATTAAATGGCAAAAACATTCAATGGGGGAACGACACATAGTGGAGTTTAAGATTTTTGCTGACAAAAACCAATTGGGAGCCGCGGCAGCCGCTCAGGCGGCGGCGGTGATCGTCACCGCAATCGCGGAGCGTGGTCAGGCCCGCATCATTGCCGCGACCGGGGCGTCACAGTTCGAGTTTCTCCAGGCCCTGGTTGGACACCCGGAGATCGACTGGTCAAAGGTCGAGATGTTCCATCTCGATGAATACATCGGTCTGCCGATTACCCATCCGGCCAGTTTTCGCAAGTATCTGCGCGAGCGGTTCATTGAACCGGCCGGACTGACCAACTACCATCTGATCGATGGTCAGGCCGATCCGCAGGAGGTCTGTCGCGACCTCGGAAAGAAGATCTCGGCGGCGCCCATCGATGTCGCCTTTGTTGGCATCGGGGAGAATGGCCACCTCGCCTTCAACGATCCGCCAGCCGATTTTGAAACCGAAGCCCCCTATCTTGTCGTCAATCTAGATGAAGCCTGTCGACGGCAGCAGCTAGGCGAGGGGTGGTTTCCCACCTTCGACGATGTGCCGAAGCAGGCGATCTCGATGTCGGTCAAACAGATCATGAAGTCGCGGCAGATTGTCTGCGTGGTCCCCGATGCGCGCAAGGCGCAGGCTGTCCGTGATTGTCTGGAGGGCCCGATCGATCCGGCGTATCCAGCTTCGATCCTGCGCCGCCATGACCACGCGGTGATCTATCTCGACCCCGCATCGGCCGGGCTGTTGAAGAAGTAGTCCCCATCCATCACGGCCCAATCCGGCCTGGCTCAATCTGGCCTGTTTCAATCTGGCCTGGTTCAAGCCGGCATTGGTCGGACTGTTGAAAAAGTAGTCCCTATCCAACCTGGAGAAACGAATGAGAAAAGTCCTCTTCCTCGCGCTGCTGATGCTTCTGACGGCGGCTGGCGCTCTGGCGCAGTCAGAGCCGATCCGTATCGGGATCATTGGTCTTGATACGTCGCACGTCACCGCATTCACCGCGCTACTCAATGATCCTTCCAACCCGAACCACGTCCCTGGCGCCCGGGTCGTCGCGGCCTACAAAGGTGGCAGCCCCGACATCGAGTCGAGTGCGACGCGCATCGATCGCTTTACGGCCGAGTTGCAGACCAAGTGGAAGGTCGAACTGGTTGGATCGATCGAGGAGCTCTGCCAGAAGGTCGACGCCGTTCTGCTGGAGAGCGTCGATGGACGCCCGCACCTCGCCCAGGTGCGCCCGGTCTTCGCGGCGCGCAAAAGGGTCTTCATCGACAAGCCATTTGCCGGAAACTACCGTGACGCACGCGAGATCGTGCGGCTGGCTAAAGAGTCGGGCACGCCATTCTTCAGCACCTCGAGTCTCCGTTTCGTCACCGAACTTCAGGAGATGAAGAAGAGTGAGAAGCTCGGAGGGATGCTCGGGGCCTTCACCTTCAGTCCCTCCCCGACCGAACCGCACCATCCTGACCTCTTCTGGTATGGAATCCACGGCGTCGAGATGCTCTTCACGCTCATGGGGCCGGGATGCGAGAGTGTGACGCGTGTCCATACTCCGGGCGCTGATGTCGTCGTTGGCCGCTGGAAAGATGGACGGACCGGGACCTTCCGGGGAATTCGCGAGGGGAAGACCGATTATGGCGCGATCGCCTTTGGCGGCAAGGCGGTCATTCCAAGCAGCGTCCCGATGAAGGTTGACTACCGTGGTCTGGTCGTCGAGATCGTCAAATTCTTCCAGACCGGTGTTCCACCTGTCTCACCTGAAGAGACTCTCGAGATCATGGCGTTTATGGAAGCGGCGGACCTGAGCAAGGCGCGATCCGGCCAGCCCGTCAAATTGAGTGAACTGAACAAGTAAGTACAGGATATAAGTCGATGAACAATTTCAGGTCAACACTGGCTCTACTGCTGATCCTCGCAATGGGGGGTATGGGAGCAATCGGGCTCAGTTCCTGCTCCTCGAACAGAACCAAGATGGAAAACAGTCAATCAAATGCGGCCAAATCGGACAACGCTGAAATCAGGCTGATGACGCTCGATCCGGGCCACTTTCACGCCGGCCTCGTTCAAAAAGAGATGTATCCGGGCGTCTCGCCGATCGTCAATGTCTATGCGCCGCTCGGGTTCGACCTGCGCGAGCACCTGAAGCGAATCGAGGGCTTCAACAAACGGGCCACCGATCCCACCGCGTGGCAACTGGAGATCCACACCGATGCCGATCCGCTGGCGCGCATGCTCCGGGATCGTCCCGGGAACGTGGTGATCATCTCGGGGCGGAATAGCGGCAAGATCGACCGGATCAAGGCCTCCGTCGAAGCCGGGCTCAACGTCCTCGTCGACAAGCCCTGGCTGATCCGTGCCGACGATTTTCCGAAACTCGAGGCGACCTTCGCCGCCGCCTCATCGAAGAAGCTGATCGCCTACGACATCATGACCGAGCGTTATGAGATCACCACGATCCTCCAGAAAGAGCTGATCCATACGCCGGAGGTCTTCGGCGAGATGCTCCCCGGCAGCGTCGAGGATCCGTCGATCTACATCGAGAGCATTCACCATCTGTTGAAGATGGTCGCTGGCAATCCGAACATTCGGCCGGCCTGGTTTTTCGACATCAATCAGCAGGGTGAAGGAGTGGCCGATGTCGGCACCCACCTCGTCGATCTCATCCAGTGGATGGTCTTTCCGGAGCAGGCGATCGACTACCGCCAGGATATCGATGTCAAACTGGGGCGGCGCTGGCCGACGGTCATGACACTCGACCAGTTCAGTCGCGTCACCAATGAACCGCAGTTCCCCGGCTACCTGGCCGCCGACGTCAAGGGCGGAAAGCTCGACTACTACTGCAACGGTTCGATGACCTATGCTCTCCGCGGCATCCACGCGAAACTTGACGTGATCTGGAACTACGAAGCCCCGGCTGGCGGCGGCGATACTCACGTCGCCATCTTCAAGGGATCCAAAGCCCGGGTCGAGATCCGGCAGGGCAAGGAGCAGAACTGGAAGACGGAGGTCTATGTCGTGCCGAACCAGCCTTCCGATAAGGCGGCGATCCTTGCCGCGCTGCAAGCGAAGGTTGGGGTGCTGCAGTCGAAGTATCCCGGAATTGGCGTGGCGGAGAAGGGGAATGCCCTCTGGGTCACCGTGCCCGAAAAGTACCGTGATGGTCACGAGGCCCACTTTGCCGAGGTGGCCCGGCGATTCTTCACCTATCTGCGCGATCCCAATTCGATCCCCGCGTGGGAGTCGGCCAACATGCTGGCCAAGTACTACACGACCACGAAAGGCCTCGCGCTCGGGTATCAGACAAAATAAGAGACCGCGCCTGACCTTCAGTGCGGCAGGTTCAATCAGGGTTGAGCTGGTCGACGAATCCAGTGCTGGCGATCGCCAGCGGTGGTCTCGTCGACCGGCAGGCTCGCTCGAATTACTATGAAGTACTACAACAATGT
>JBEAVZ010000455.1:0-4625 GCA_041160645.1 Acidobacteriota bacterium | reverse complement strand
GTACGCGGATCCGCGGCCCGCTGGTCGGCGCCTCGGCCGCCACCCGGATCTCCTCGACATCGAGAAAACCGGTTCCGGCCGGAAGCCAGCTCCGCGAGTCGCTCGTCGCGACGACCAGCTTCGGCTCTGCGTCGCTGACGATATGGCCGATCTCCCGTTCACGGTAGAGGATGTTGATCGGGACAATGATCACGCCGAGTTTGAGACAGGCGATCAGAACGTCGATAAATTCGACCCGGTTGGCCAGGAATATGGCGAGTCGATCACCACGGACAAATCCGAGGTCGGTAAGCAGTCGAGCGACACGGTCACTTCGCTGGTCGATCTCCCCAAAGGTGAGTGAGGCGACTCGCCCGGAGGCGTCATCATATTCCAGCGCGGTGACTGCCGAGCGCCCGATAAGTGAAAGATTGAAGAGGTCAGACAATTGCATGGCGCAATTATATGAAGGAGATCCGGGATTGAAAATCGATCTGTCGCAGCGTCAGGCTATTATTTACTACCCATTTTTTATGACCCCTAATTTTCCGACAAGGTTATCCGGTAGTTGAGCTGGCCGTAACTATTCACCAAGCGGGTGGAGAGACGGCGGAACGGAGTGGGGGCCCGGAACCATAACGGCCGCCGGACCCCCACTCTGCCGGCTCTGGCGCCTCCCCTGGCGAGGTCACCACGCGAGACGACGATCACTACAGATTGATCCGGTTCTCCACCTTTCCGACTGGCTTGGCAGGGCGGGGGATCGCCGGGGCCGCGATGTTGTTGACCACCTTTGCCGCGCCACAGCTCTGGCCAATCCGGGTGACCGCTCCCTTGCTGCCGGCGTTACGGGCGGTGCCGGTGAAGGTCGCTTCACTGTTGCTGACATTGACGCTGAAATCCTGGTCCCGTAACTTCTCCGACCCGGCCAGCTTGCCCTGGATACATTTCTGGATATCGGCATCACTGCGCGTCGCCGATCTGGTCGCGCTTCCGTTTCCGCTTGTTGCCTCAGGGTTCTGGCCCAGCGCTCCCACCGTGAGCAGCGAGAGAGTGCAGACAGAGAGGACCACCGTCCTCAGACGATTGATGTTCATAGGTAAATTCCTCCTCGAGGAGATAGCTGTGATCAGGGGAGGTCAGAGCTGCGGGTGGCTGACCCGTTTCTGGGGTGGTTGGTGTATATTATCCAAGTTTCGATTTTGCGCAAGAGAAAAAATTGCCAGGTCTCCCGACCTGAGCCATCCGCACGGAGTTGATCGATGAGCTACTTCAAGGTTGCCCTGACGACCGATATTCCTGCCCAGGGCGGGCATCAGGTCCGGCTCGGACAGGATCAGATCGCCATCTTCAGACGTGGTGACGACTATTACGCCATCAATGACCTCTGCCCGCACCGTGGCGCCCCACTCAGCGAGGGGTTTGTCGATCAGGACAAGGTCTTCTGTCCCTGGCACTGTTTCGATTTTCATCTGCGCAGCGGGGAGTCGACCATTGCCCCCCACCTCTGTGTGACGACGTATCCGGTCCAGGTCGAGAACGGTGAGATCGCGGTTCTCTATCCCGACGAACTGGTCGGACGGAACAGCGACTGGCCGGACGATTAGACCGCGTGCACACAGGGGAAAGGTTTCGAGAACCCTGGCTGGGAGGATCTGACTGGTGATCTACGATCGAATTCTCTTCGCCGCTGCCGCCGTTTGGAATCTCGTCGCGGCGACGATGCTGCTCTGGCGACCGGAGGTCATGCTCCAGCGGATGCGGATCGCTGATCCGGCCGCGGTCTGGCTGGCCCGGTCATTTGTCTCGAGTGTCGCCACCTGGGGGATCGCCTACGGCATGATCGCCTTTGATCCGCACCGGTTCCGCGATTTTGCCTGGCTCGGGGTGATCTCGAAACTGCTCTACTTTCTGATCAACACCGTCGCCTTCCACCAGGGGCGGTTGAGCCGTGAAGCATATCTGCCGGCGCTGATCGACCTTCTCCTCGCGATCCTCTTCTGCGAATACCTTTGGCGCAGTGGACGATAACGGGAACCAGATCGGCGGGCGCGGGGGCCTCACCAGGCTGCGTGCGCGGGGGAACCCCCTCAGTGGATCGTCAGCATCCGGTCGAGCGCGACGCGGGCCCACCGCGCAGTCTCCTCGTCAACCCTGATCTGGTTGACGACTCGACCGGCCACCAGATTCTCGAGCGCCCAGAGCAGGTTTTCCGGCGCGATCCGGAACATCGTCGCGCACATGCACAGATCCGGAGCCAGCAGTGTGATCAGCTTGTCCGGATAGCGATTGGCGAGTCGGTTGACCAGGTTGACCTCTGTTCCAACGGCCCAGCGGCTCCCCGCCGGCGCCTCGTCAAGCATCCGGATGATGTACTCCGTCGAGCCATTGTAATCGGCCTTTTCGACCACTTCATGGCGACATTCCGGATGAACCAGAACCTTGATTCCCGGATATTCGGCGCGTCGATCATCGACGTGGCGGGCCAGAAATCGGCCGTGAACCGAGCAGAAGCCCTTCCAGAGAATGATGCGGGCCCGTCGCAACTGCGCGGGGCTGTTTCCGCCAAACTCGAGGCGGGGATCCCAGACGACCATCTCGTCGAGTGGCACCCCGTATTTGATCCCTGTGTTCCGTCCAAGATGCTCATCAGGAAAGAAGAAGAGTTTTTCGCGCTGGGAGAAGGCCCACTCGTAGAGCGGGAGCGCATTCGAGGAGGTACAGACCACCCCGCCCTGCCGGCCACAGAAGGACTTGATCGCCGCGGTTGAATTCATGTAGGTCACCGGCAGCAGATCGTCGATGCCCAGCGAACGCAACTGCTCCCAGGCCGTCTCGACCTGATCGAGGCTGGCCATGTCGGCCATCGAGCAGCCGGCGGCGAGATCGGGCAGGATCACCTGCTGGTGGGGCGCGCTCAGAATGTCGGCCGACTCGGCCATGAAATGGACCCCGCAAAAGACGATATACTCCGCCGTCGGTCGCTGGGAGGCCATCTCTGACAATTTGAATGAGTCACCCTGCAGGTCGGAGTGGCAGATCACGTCATCCCGCTGGTAATGGTGGCCAAGAATGACGACGCGCGAGCCGAGCTCCTCCCGCGCCGCCCTGATCCGCTGCCGGATCTCCTCTTCGTCGAGCGTCAGATACTCTTCGAGTGAATGGGCTTCATCTTTCTCCATCACCGATCTGGCTATCGTCATGCCGCCTCCTCGCGCATATGAATTTCTGGTCGTCCGGCCTCGTCAATCCATGCTTGCTGGCCATGCTTGCTGGCCATGCTTGCTGGGCCGATGGCGTCCGTCCACGGTTCATTCCACGTCACCTGAACCAGGCCACCGCCGGTTCCGATGACTTAGTGTGAAGAGAACACGAAGACCAAGTGTACAAAAGACACGAACTGAAATGCAAGTCGGTTGGCCGGAAACCGCAACGCTCAGTTTCGCGGGATGTCGAGGGCTTTCATGCGCCGGTAGAGATGGCTCCGGTCGATGCCCATGATCTCCGCGGTGCGGGTGATGTTCCCATCGGTCTCGGCCAGTTTGCGGAGGATGTATTCGCGTTCATAGGCTTCAGCTGCTTCGCGGTAGGAGTCGAAATTATAGCTCGAGGCGGGAGGCACCTCAGCGCCGAGGATGGGCAGGTCATCGGCGACGACGAGGCGGTGGGTGTGCATGATGATCACCCGCTCGACGGTGTTGCGGAGTTCACGAACATTTCCGGGCCAGTTGTAGTTCTGCATCCGTTCAATCGCGTCGGGTGAAAACTGTTTCGGTTCGCGCCGGTTGACGCGGGAGAACTCGAGGTTGAAATGGTCGACGAGGAGGGGAATATCCTCGAGACGATCCCGCAGGGGAGGGATTTCGAAGGGGATCACATTGAGGCGGTAAAAAAGGTCAGCGCGGAAGAGTCCATGCTCGATCTCGGCTTCGAGTCGTTTGTTGGTCGCGGCGATGACCCGGACATCGACGGAAATCGAAGATTCCGAGCCGACCGGTTCGAACCGTTGCTCCTCCAGAACCCGGAGCACCTTCGATTGAGTCTTGAGGCTCATATCGCCGATCTCGTCGAGGAAGAGGGTCGCCCCGTCGGCCCGTTCAAACTTGCCGCGCTTGGCCTGGGTCGCCCCGGTAAACGCGCCCTTGACGTGGCCAAAAAGTTCAGACTCGACCAGTTCCTCGGGAATTGCCGCACAGTTGAATTCGATAAAGGGGCGCGTTGCACGCCGTGACTGGGCGTGAAGGGCGCGGGCCACCAGCTCTTTTCCCGTTCCCGACTCCCCCTGGAGCAGGATTCGCCCATTGGTTGGCGCGGCGTAAGCAATCTGTTGTCGCAGCGCACGCATCGGAACCGAATCGCCAATCATGACGTAACTGGCACGGAGCTGCTCGGTCAGGTCGTCATTGGTCGATTCGAGCTCACGCTGGCGCAGCGCATTTCGCACGGCGAGGAGGGTCTTTTCAAGTGAGAGCGGCTTTTCAATGAAGTCATAAGCGCCAAGCCGAGTCGCGCGCACCGCGGTTTCGATCGTACCGTGGCCGGAGATCATGATCACGCAGACATCCGGGGCGACCGCCTTGAGCCTGGTCAGCGTCTCGAGCCCGTCAATCCCGGGCAGCCAGACATCGAGGAGAACGCACGAGTAG
>JBEAVZ010000439.1:0-2917 GCA_041160645.1 Acidobacteriota bacterium | reverse complement strand
CTCGCAGCCCGCTCGATGCGGCGGCGTGTGCTATCGCTCAAGCCGATCATCTTTTTCTGCAGCGCATCGCTGGTGATGAAGGGCGAGGCGGGTCCCATAGTTGAGCCTCGTCACCAGGTTGTGTGTGGATCTGGTGTTCGAGCACCAGCAGCGCGACGATCTCACTGTGCGGAGAGAGATATTCCCGCAGTGAGAACTTACTGACGAGGCTGGTCAAATTGCCGCCAGTCAAACTCTCCGGATTGTCGGGACGACTCGTCTCCTCGAAGCGCAAGTTTCCGGCGTGCCGCGTAGTGCCGTCGTGGGCCCCGGTCACGTACCCTCCACCCCACCGTTCGCAGAGCGGGCTGGTGTGGGTGGTGACGCGTGAACAAAGTGAGCAGATCGGGGTACCCACGATAATCGGGGTAGTCCGAGCGCACCACGAAACCGGGCACGTGACGGGTGTTGTTCCGCATGACACTGCAGGCATTCATCGCTGCGGATGAACTTTGGACGAGCGGTGCGGGTCTGGTCGAGAACGTAGAAGATTCCTCCCCGCATGGGGTCAATCCCGGCCAACTCGAGCGCTTCGCCACCACGAACCCAGCCAACATAGGCGTCGTCATTAAAAAAATCGCCCGCGGATGATGCGGGTCGATGCGGTGGAGTTAAAAACTGGTCATTGAGAAGACCAGGCCCTGCGAAGAGACGGGGATCTGAAGTTCCTTCAGGACAGCAGTCAGATAACCAGTGGTCTCGTCATCGTCCAGTTTGACCTCGCCCCGCTCGAGACGTTGCTGAAGCCGGGCCACCCGATCCTGACTCTCTCCCTGGCGATAACCGATCTAGTGCTGAATCTGCAGAAAATCCTGAGATGATACCCGGCCACTGTATGTCGAACAGAAGAGCAGTGCAAGAGTCACAAGCAGGATTCTTTTCAACACGGATCACTCTGCCCTTGAATGGTAAGGAAGGCTGATATTTTGATCAGCTCTTCCCTCCGGTTCAAATTGGGGGAATTGTATTACGCATTTAGGCGAAACTGTAGCCCTCACGGGTAATCGGCAGATTTCGTAGCCGATCACCAGTCGCGGCAAAGATCGCGTTGCTAATCGCCGGCAGAATCGGTGGAAGCGCCGGCTCACCCAGTCCAGTCGGGGGGTGGGGCGATTTCAGATAATGGACCTCAATCGGGGGAACCTGGGACATTCTTACCAGCGGATGGTCATGGAAATTGGACTGCACGACCCGCCCCTTCGCGAGGGAGATCTCCTGGAGCATTTCACTCATCCCGTCAACAACCGCGCCCTGGGTGAGATTCTCAGCTGCGCCGGGATTTATGATCTGGCTCCCCACATCTCCGGCAACCCAGACCCGGTTGACCCGGATCTTCTTGCCGGCAAGGCCGGCAATGATTGTTACCTCGGCCACCTCGGCAAAATATCCCCGATGGCTGAAGTGAAAGCCGATCCCCATACCGGTCCCCTTGGCCAGTTGCCGCTTGCCCCAGCCAGATCTCTCTGCCGCCAGCCTGACGACTGCGGCCATCCGCCCGGCATCCATAACCCCGGGCGTCCCGGCCGCCGGGCCACGGCTCAGCAGCTCGAGTCGGAAGTCGACTGGATCTCGACCCGCAGCGTGAGCAAGTTCATCGATGAAGGATTGAAAGACCCAGGCATAGACGTTTGATCGGGGGGCCCGCAGGGCCCCGGTCTTCAAGCCAAGGGGCATGACCGTCGACTGCATGAGGAAGTTTGGAATAAAACGGGAAGGGAACTCATTCCCGTCGATCTGACCAGTATGGGTGAATGTCTCACCTTCGCCATAACCGATAAAGTGGTTTCGCCAGGAGACGATCCGTCCGGCGCCGTCGACAGATGCTTTCAGAAACTGGAAACCACCCGAACGATAGTAGTCGTGCTGCATATCGTCCTCGCGTGTCCAGAGCACCTTGACCGGGGCGCCAATGGTCCTCGAGATCCAGGCGGCTTCGCACATATAGTCATTGTATAGTCGCCTGCCGAACCCTCCACCTCCGCGTCGCATGTGAATGTTGATATTGCTCTCCGGAATATTGAGTAACCGCGCAAGCATCCCCCGACCGATTTGTGGTGTCTGGCTGGTCGACCAGACCTCGAGCTTTCCATCGTGGTAGTGAGCGGTGCAATTTTGCGGCTCGAGCGGAGCGTGAGCAATGAAAGGGAAGGTGTAACTACTTTCAACCGTCTTGACATCCGTGCGACTGAAGGCGGCTTCCACATCGCCATCCTTACGAAGGGTTCGTGCCGGGACCTGCGCCGAGATCACTGCCGCCTGTTTGGCAAAGTCGACGCTGTTCTGGGTCGCTCCGACGCCCTCGTCCCACCTGACCTCGAGCTTTTCGCGGGCGCTCTGCGCCGCCCACCAGTTGTCAGCGACAATCGCAATGCCAGGCTCAAGTCCATGATCCTGGGTGAGGTAGTTGACGTACTCCCGCGGAGCCGGTTGTCCTTCGACGATAAAGGCGTGGCGCACCCCCTTCAACTTCCGCACCACATCGAGGTTCGCGCTGATTGGTCGCCCACCGTAGACGGGAGAGCGCTGGTAGATGGCGTAGAGCATGCCAGGGACGGTCACATCGATTCCATAGATCGGTTTTCCGGTAACTAGCGCCCGATTTTCATCTCCACTTGTTGTCTGGCCAATGATTCGATAATCCTTTGGATCTTTCAACCTGACCGACTTGAGTGCCGGAGGGGGCAGCGCCGCTGCGGCAACGGCCAGCTCTCCATAGCCTGCCGTCCTACCCGACCCAGTATGTACCACCCGACCGGGTTGTGTTGAGCATTCGCTGGCAATCACTCCCCATTGCCGCGCTGCCGCCTCGATCAGCATGGCGCGCGCCGCGCCACCGATCCGGCGCATGGGCTCCCAGTTGCTTGGGGTTCCGATACTC
>JBEAVZ010000431.1:0-3429 GCA_041160645.1 Acidobacteriota bacterium | reverse complement strand
CTACGATGAAGCGCACGGGCTGAAGATGGACGCCTGGATTCCCCGTGGAGAGGGGCCTTTCCCGGCGGTCATTCTGGCGCACGGTGGAGGGTGGGAGGCCGGTGACAAGGTGACCTACCTGACCCCAGTCATGCGCCCACTGGCTGAAGCCGGCTTTGCCTGGTTCTCGATCGACTATCGACTGACTCCGGCGGTGCGGCACGAAGAACAACTGGCCGATCTGCGGGCGGCCATCCGCTTCATCTATCGCGAGGCGGCGCGTTACAATGTCGATCGCCAGCGGATTGCGATACTTGGCGAATCGGCAAGCGGGCAGATGGTCGCCCAGATCGCGACCGAGGGGATGCCGGAAGTGGCGGCCGTCGTCTCGTTCTATGGCGTCTACGACTTTCTGCCGATGGCGACCGGACGGGGCCGCCTGGGGCCTCGCTCTATTCCGGCCCGCCTCTTCGGAATCAGCGAGCTGGGAAGGACGGAAAGTGAGACCTTGCGCAGATATTCGCCAATCAACCAGGTGCACGTGAAGATGCCGCCGCTGCTGTTGCTCTGCGGAACGGCTGACGGGCTGTTTCAGCAGCACCAGGCCATGGTCGCGCAACTGACCAGGGTTGGGGCGCCATTCGAAACGGTCGAGTTACGCGAAGCCCCGCACGGAATGGAGAACTGGGAAGGACATCCGGAATGGGAGTTCTACCGGACACGCCTGACCAAGTGGCTGGACAAATGGTTGAAGCGGTGAGTCGACACACGGCCGATGACCGCCGGGAAATAGTATGTCCCTGACGAAAATCCTCTTCCTGATGCTCACATTCCTGCCGCAAAATCCTCGCGCGGCGCTGCCCCCATTGCCGGAAATTGTCATCTCTTCATACGGGGAGGAGACACGGAACCAGATATCGAAAGCGGTCGATGAGGTGAGACTCCGGCCCCGTGACGCCGCCGCCAATGGGCGGCTGGCGATGATTCTTCACGCTTATGAGGAGTATGAGGCGGCCGAGGTCTGCTATCGGCGGGTCAGGCAGCTCGATCCGGAGCTGCGGTGGGTCTACCTGCACGGATTGATCGAGACACAACTGGGACGGCACACCGCGGCAGTGACCACCTTCAGCGAAGCGATCCGCCTCGATCCGGCGTGGTGGCCAGCCAGACTGCGGCTGGCCGAGTCGCACTACATTCTGGGGCAGTTCGCTGAGAGCCGCCGGCTGCTTGAAAAGCTGGCGGGAGAGCAGCGGGAGCAGGCGCTGATCCACTACCAGCTCGGTCGGACGCTGAGTGCGCTGCGCGAGCTTGACCGGGCGAGCGAGGCCTATCGCCGTGCGGTCGAACTGTCACCATACTTTGGATCGGCCCACTATGGACTGGCGATGGCGCTGCGCGAGCTCGATCGACGCGATGAGGCGGCCGGACATCTGCGACTCTCGCAGCAGTATAAACTGATCAGCCCCGTTCTAAACGACCGGATTGAAAAGGAGATGCGCGCCTTCAACCTGGGAGCGGCGACCCACCTCCGACGCGGGGTGGAGTTCGACTCTGCCGGCAGGATCGACGAGGCGATTGCCGAACACGAGAAGGCGCTGACCATCAACCCGCGGTTTGAACAGGTGCGGCTCAACCTGCTCACGCTCTATGCCCGGGCAGGTCGGGCGGAGAAGGCCGAGGCGCAGTACCAGGCTATTCTGGAGATCAACCCCAATCTCGCCGAAAGCCACTACAATTACGGGGTAATGAAGGCTGAAGCGCGCGACTTCCCCAAAGCGGTCGCGGCCTTTGAGCGCTGTCTGAAAATCAACCCCTACCACGCGCAGGCCCACTTCAATCTGGGACGATTGCGGGAGATCGAACAAGGCTACGGCGCGGCTCTCGATCACTATCGTCAGGCGGTCGAGCTCGAGCCGGCCTACCGGGAGGCGCGCTTCGAATTGGCGCGGATGCAGATCTACAAAGGACGCCTCGCCGAGGCGATCGTTACGCTCGAGAATGCGCTGCGTCCGGTTGACGACCAGACGCCGCGTCTGACCTATGCGCTGGCGATCGCTTGTGCGCGTCATGGCGAAAGAGAACGGGCGCTGAGCCTCATGACCCAGGCCCGCCAACAAGCGCAGACCTTTAAGCAGACCGAGCTCCTCACGGCGATCGAGCGTGATCTCAAAATACTGGAGAGAAGATGAGCAGATTGTCCAAAGTTGGCGTCACCGTGATCTTGCTCCTGCTCGCAGCCCTTGCCTCCTCGCCAGCGGTCACCACCCAGGGACCGCTCTTCGAGGAGGTGGCCAGATCGAGCGGCCTCGATTTTTACCACACGACAGGAGCCACCGGAGAATACTACCTGCCAGAGATCATGGGGGCGGGAGTCGCCCTCTTCGACTACGACAATGACGGCGATCTCGACGTCTACCTGCTCCAGAATCGGCGCCTGAACGAACTGAATGAAAAGAAGAGTCCACCTACTCCCGCGGCGGAGCGGAGAGCGGTCAGGCCGGGAAACCGACTCTTCCGCAACGAACTGGTCCCGTCAGGCAAACTGCAGTTCACCGACGTCACGGTGGCCAGTCGGACCGGCCGGGATGAATACGCGATGGGTGTGGCAACCGGAGATTATGACAACGATGGCGATGTCGATCTCTACCTGACCAATCTCGGCTCGAACGCTCTGTTGCGGAACAATGGCGACGGGACCTTCAGCGACGTGACGAGCCTCGCCGGCGTCGACGATCCGCGCTGGAGCACCAGTGCGGCCTTCCTCGACTATGATCGTGACGGCGACCTTGACCTCTATGTCTGCAATTATGTCGACTTCACTCCACAGGGCAACAAGCAGTGTCTTGCCCCGACGGGTGAATCTGACTATTGCGCACCGGCGGCCTACCGGCCGCTCCCGGACCGCCTCTTCCGGAATGATGGCGGGGGGCGTTTCAGTGACGTCTCGGCCCGGAGCGGGATCGGCACCCATCCCGGCCCGGCGCTGGGAGTCTCCGGGGCCGATTTTGACGGAGATGGCTGGATCGACATCTATGTCGCGAATGACGGGGCGGCCAATCACCTCTGGCTTAACCGGCGCGACGGGACGTTTGAGGAGAGCGGACTCCTCTCCGGTGCCGCCTATGCCGCAGATGGCATGGCGCGGGCCGGGATGGGGGTGGCCGTCGCCGACATCGACCGTGATAATGATTTCGACATCCTCGTCACCAATCTGACCCGCCAGGGGAGTACCCTCTACCGGAACAACGGGAAGGGGCTCTTCGACGATGCAACGATCGACTTCCGACTGGCCCAGCCAACCTATCTGTCGACCGGCTTTGGCGTGACCTGGTTCGATTACGATCTGGACGGGTGGCTCGACCTCTTCACTGCCAATGGTGCGGTGACGAGGTTGCCGGGGCTCCGTGGCGATCCATACCCCTTTCACCAGCGCAATCAGCTTTTTCACCA
>JBEAVZ010000414.1:0-4077 GCA_041160645.1 Acidobacteriota bacterium | reverse complement strand
ATGAGAGACTGAACTGTGTGAACTTCCTTTGCTTTTTCGCTCTAGGCCACCAGGACCCCTTCCGTCAGAGAGATCTCACACGAAGCCACGCAGATAGCTTGCAGGATAATGCGATTGCCCTAGTTGTCCGGATCCTCAGGGATGGGAATGACTAATCCGACAAGCCGCTGCAGCGCGGAGGCGTCTCGTTCAGCGGTTGAAGCCATCGTGACACGTCAGCGGTGCCTGAATATCGGAGAGGACGATTAAATTTAAAATTCCTGGAACAAAACCCTGGGTTGGGCGTTTCGGGGATGTGTGTAGTTTGTGATTGAGGTGGTCAGCATTTGTTGGTCACCTCTCTTTTTTTGCCCGCCTTCTCCTCCCCCCACCAGTTGACCGCAAACTGCCGGTCAAGACCACCATAGATCCATCAACGCTGGCGAATTGAAACTGCGGTTCCGCGCTTTCCTAGACACCTCATTTGGCGCGATAATGCGGCTGCAGATGAATCAGACCTGCCAGAAGAATCTTCAGAATTGTCAATCTGATGGTGGAGGCCAATCCGGGCGATGGGGGCCAGGGAGTGATGTCGATGAAAAATCGTCAAGAGACTGGGTTACGGCGAGCCTTGCTGCTGATCATAATTGGATCGATTCTCTGCCTGACCACGAATAAGGTTGATCAGGCCGTGGCGCCCCAGATTCCGCACAAGATCATCGACTATGGTGGCGGGTGGAAGGATGGCCAGGTCAATGAGCCAATCATCCTCGTCAATCCAAAGGATCGGTCACGACTGATCATGTTCTACTCCGGTATGAAGCTCGGTGGCAGTGGTGGGGCGATTGGCAAGGCCTGGGCCAGCATTGATCAGCCACTTGTCTGGCATGAGGATGCGGCCAATCCATTTATGTCCGCCGATCCATCGATACCATTTGAGAGCTCGGCGATCAGACTGGACGCGGTGATCTACAATCAGTCGCGTGACGAATACTGGATCTACTACACTGGGAGCAACTTCAACACCAAGTCGGACGCCATCGGGCTCGCGACCTGTCCGGCTGGCCGTGATGGTTACAGTGCGGTGACCTCCGCCAATCTGCGGCGCAATGAAGAGAATCCGATCCTCTCACCGCGCGGCCAGGGGCGCGATGATGAGAGCTATGTGTCACAGGGGGCAGTCGTGCGGGAGGGCGGTAAGTGGTACTCGATCTATTCTTACCGCACCCCCAACGCTGTCCTTCCCGGCCTTCGCCTGGCGAGTTCGACCGATGGCCGGCGGTGGACCAAACAACCAGGCGCTGACCTGCTCTCCGCTGCCCCTGAATCGGTCTACATTGAATGGCACCAGATCTATCGGATCGGCAACCGCTATGTCATGCTTTATGAAGGTTATAATGGCGGGACGCGCTGGGGGGCCGACATTGCCATCAGTGACCATCTGACCAGAGGCTGGAAGAAGGCTCCCCTTGGGATGATCGATCAGACGAAGTGGCTTAACTACGCGGACGATTCCCTCTTTCACGTCGCGACGCCGGCGCTCTACCGGATTGGCGGACATTGGTACCTCTACTTCCAGGCGGCACGGAAGGGGTATTACATCAGGCAGAACTGGGCGTTGTGGGGCCTGCAATGTGACGATCTGCCGCGACAGATTTTGGCTCTGCCCCGGTGAACAGCCTCTGGGTCTTGAACTTGTGTCAGTCGCTGGAAGACGGCAGTGGCTCCGGTCAAACGTGATTCAGGCCAGAAACAAGATCATGCAATTCTTTTTAGCTCTTCCCGTAGTACACGCCTGATGACCTTTTCTAATGGCTCTTTTTCCTGATTTATATATTCTCGCAGTGTATCGTTTATTAAGGCTTGATAGTTACCACCTCCAGCTTTCTCAACGACCTCTTTAAACCAGGCAATCACATCGTCATCCAAGCGGATCGTAATTCGGGTTTTACCGGGAGAAGCCGTCACCTCTGGCCCTCGTCGTGCACTGCTAAAATCGTATTCTTTTTTCATATTCCTTCTGAATATTGCTCGCGCTCGGGAGGCGTTGCCGCGCGTGCAGAAATTATTCTGATCTTTTCACCTCGATACGTATAGATCACAACCAAAACTCAACCGTTAGCATCCGCCCCTATCGAGATGTATCTTTGCTCGTGCGGATGGTCATCATCGAGGGTCAAAGCAAATTCATCTTCGAGTGCGATCACCGCATCTGCAAAGGCAACTCCATGTTTGCGCAGATTGATTGCTGCCTTTTTAGGGTCCCACTCAAATTGACTGTCCATTTTTATAGCGTATGCACATTTGTACACTTTTACAATAGAATATTTCAGGATTGGTACGTTGACACTTCAACGAGCCTTCAACCGAAAGCAAAGTTGAGATGAAGCTCTATCCTCATCAATCCCATCCAGCCTCGCCGGTCGATCGCATTCTAATAGTCAGGCGCACTGGTGACGCAGGCCCGCGCACCCAGGGACGGCCTCCGCCGTCATTCTCCACCCGGCGCGAAGTCGACACGAAGCTCCACCATCACCAAACCCAGACAGGCTCAGAGGCGAGTGGATGAAAATCTGCCACCTGGTGGTGGATTTTTATCCACTCAAAAATCAATTGTCCAATCGAAGCGCCGTATCCACCTCAGACCGACCCCGGGGACATCTGCCTGGCGCTGTGGCGTTGGAATTGGAGGATTGAAATGCTGGTGTCACTCACCCTCATTCCGGTCACGATTGATCTTCGGTGAGCTGGTTGACAGTTGATCAGAGAATGGCAGACGATGGCCGCTGTTGACCATTCAGGAGGTGGTTTGCCATGCAACTAACGACGAACATGTCAGGAGTCAGCCTGGTCGCGTGGGCTCCGGAGCACCGGGAGGAGCTCGCGTTACAGGCCAATGATCGCGCCGTCTGGCGCAATCTTCTCTCCCACTTCCCACATCCCTATACTCTGGCGGACGCCGATCGCTGGATCGACTTCACTGGCCACTGCGCGCCGGACTGCCATCTCTGCATTCTGGTCGAGGGTCAGGTGGCCGGGTCGGTGGGCGTCTCGCTCGGCGCGGGAACGGCGGCAAGAACGGGGGAGTTTGGGTACTGGCTGGGGCAATCGTTCTGGGGGCGCGGGATTGCCACCGCGGCAGCGGCGGCGATGGTCGGGCATATCCGCGCGACGATTCCGGTCGTGCGGCTCGCGGCCCCGGTCTTTGCGTGGAATCCGGCGTCGATGCGGGTGCTCGAAAAGGTTGGGTTTGAGCGCGAGGCCGTGCTGCGCCAGAGCGTCTTCAAGGACGGTGAGCAGATCGACGCCGTCCTCTATTCTCTTATTCTTGAAGAACGGCTGAATCCCCGGCCATGACGACCTTCTCACGGCCGGGGATTGAACAGTCTACTTGATAGTCAGCCGGACGGTATTGGTCTGCAGTCCATCGACATAGACGACGAGATCGAGTGTTCCGCGCCCGGCCAGGCTGGCCGGAATGAGGGCATTGATCTGGTCAAGACCGGCATAGGCCCCCTGGGGACCGACGTAGGCCAGTGGCAGGGTCCGCCCGCCAAGGGTCATGCGAACATTGTCGAGGCTGGTTCGGCCACGAGTTCCAGTGCCAAAGAGGACCGCGTAGACGGTGTCTCCCTGGATGGAGAGGTCGATTGGCAGCGCGGGGTTGTCATAGATAACCTGGCTGCCGCGCACCCGAATGACGTTGATAGCCGCCGCGCCGGTGCCGGCCCCATTGGTGGTGAAGAACCCGGGCCAGACGGCGTTGACGCTCACGGCGCCATTGGCGACGACATTTCCCTCCCGCAAAACCTCGACAATGGCGACGCCGGGGGCCGTCTCGGTCGGGATAGTGTAGTTGATCTGGGTTGGCGCGACAAAGAAGAGGGGGGCAAAGCGGGAGGTTCCGCGGCTGTCGGTGACGCGAATCCTCACGCCGCCAAGCTCGGTCGGCAGCGGCACGGCCGTCGCGGCGGAGACCCCGCTGGCGAGGCCGGCTCCGAAGCCGGCCAGAATGGCGTCGGGCGCCGCGACGAGATCGGCCCGGTAATCGGCGGCCGAGACACTGACAAACTCGGCGGCGGTCACATTATCCTCGAC
>JBEAVZ010000168.1:0-20468 GCA_041160645.1 Acidobacteriota bacterium | reverse complement strand
ATCCGATGGTTCCGATCAGGGACGTCGTCGTCTTTCCACAGACCAAGGCGGCCTTTGTCATTGGCCGGCCAGCCTCTGTCCGGGCTCTCGAGGAGGCCCTGACTGGCGACCGGATGATCTTTCTTGCCACGCAGCACGATGCGACGATCGAAGACCCGACGCCTGATCAGATCTACCAGGTCGGCACGCTCGCCTACATCGCCAATTCACTCCGCAAGCCCGATGAGCAGACGATCAAGGTTCTCGTCGAAGGCCGTGAACGCGCCCGGGTGGTGAGGGTCGAAGAGGGTGACGGTTTTTCGATCGCCACGCTCCGGCGCGCTCCGGCGCCGGCCGAGATCCAGAAGCGGAGCGTCCAGATGGTCGCCCGCCTGACCGCTCTCGCCGAGCAGTATCTGAAACTGGCCCAGGACGTCAATCCCGATCTTCTGCAGGCCGCCCTGCGCATTCCCGACCCGGGTCACCTTGTCGATCAGCTCGCCGACAAGATGAAACTCGAGATTACCGACAAGCAGAGTCTGCTCGAGATCTACTCACCTGACGAGCGACTCCTGCGCATGATCGAGATTCTCGAGATCGAAATCGACAAGCTCAATGTCGATCGAACCATCCAGACGCGCGTCAAACGGCAGATGGAGAAGCAGCAGCGTGAGTACTACCTCAACGAGAAGATCAAGGCGATCCACAAGGAGTTGGGGCGGAAGGATGAGCGGGCAGAGATTGAAGAGCTGAAGCAGAAGATCGAGGAGTCGGGCATGAGCGCCGACGCCATGGAGAAGGCCATGGCCGAACTGAAGCGGCTCGAGCAGATGCCGCCGATGTCAGCCGAATCGACTGTCTCCCGGAACTACCTCGACTGGCTGCTCAGCGTGCCCTGGAAGCAGCGCAGCGAAGAGATTCGCGATATTCGTCACGCCCAGGAGGTGCTCGATACCGACCATTATGGCCTTGAGAAGATCAAGGAGCGGATCATGGAGTACCTCGCCGTCCGCCAGCTCGTCGAGAGTCCGCGCGGATCGATCCTCTGCTTTGTCGGCCCTCCCGGAGTCGGCAAGACTTCACTTGGTCGTTCGATCGCCAAGGCGACCGGTCGTAAATTTGTCCGCCTCTCCCTGGGTGGTATCCGCGATGAGGCGGAGATTCGCGGCCATCGGCGCACCTACATCGGCGCCCTGCCCGGTCAGATCATCCAGATGATGAAGAAGTCGGGGACCATCAATCCGCTTATTCTGCTCGATGAGGTCGATAAGATCGGATCCGACTTCCGGGGTGATCCATCGGCCGCGCTGCTGGAAGTTCTCGATCCGGAGCAGAACCATACATTTCACGACCACTACCTTGATGTTGAATACGATCTGTCGCAGGTCATGTTCATTGCGACGGCCAACGTGCTCCACACTATTCCCGCCGCCCTCCAGGATCGGCTCGAGATCATCCGCCTCGCCGGTTATACCGAACGCGAGAAGATGGAGATCGCGCGGCGCCACCTGGTGCGGAAACAGGCGGAGGCCAATGGGTTGAAGCCGGAGCAGATCGAGTTTGAGAATGATGGTCTGACGACGGTCATCGAGCAGTACACCCGCGAGGCCGGGGTCCGAAACCTGGAGCGCGAGATCGGCTCGATCTGCCGCAAGTCGGCGCGCCAGATCGTCGAAGAGCTGGCTGCGAGCGGAGAGAAAAAGAAGGACACCGCCGATTTTCGCATCGTCATCGACGAGCCGACCGTCAAGCGCATGCTTGGCCCGGCCCGCTACCGCGCCCAGCGCATCAACGCGGAGAGCGAGATCGGTCTCGCCAACGGACTTGCCGTGACCGAAATTGGCGGCGATGTGCTCCAGATCGAGGCCGTCCTGGTCGAAGGAACCGGACGCCTTACCCTCACCGGCAAGCTTGGGGACGTGATGCAGGAATCGGCTCAGGCCGCGATTACCTATATCCGCTCGCGGGCCGCCAGTCTTGGCATCCCGCCCGATCTGCACAAGAACTATGACCTCCACGTCCACGTTCCCGAAGGAGCCATTCCCAAGGATGGACCGTCGGCCGGCATCACCATGGCCACGGCTATGACCTCTGCCCTGACGAGAATCCCTGTCAACCGCGAGGTGGCCATGACCGGCGAGATTACCCTCCGCGGGAAGGTTCTGCCGATTGGCGGAGTCAAGGACAAGCTCCTCGCCGCCCACCGCGCCGGCATGACGACCATCATCCTCTCCCGGGAGAATGAGAAGGACCTCGCGGAAGTGCCTGAGGATGTCCGCCAGGCCCTCCAGATCAATCTGGTCGAGACGATGGACGAGGTGCTGCAGATCGCCCTTGAAAAGATGCCCACGCCACGGGCAGACTCTGCCCTTGAGATGGGCTCGCCACTCTGGCAATCCCATCCCGCAGCCGAGCCGGCGGCCGGAAATGCTGGGGCGACGACGGAGGGTTCAGTCAATGGCTGAGGTGACGATCATTCCTCAGCCAGCTGACTCCAGCCCCCAATGAGAATCAAAAGCGCCCAATTCAAACTGGCGGCCACCGAGCCGTCATCTTTTCCCAAGGATCCGCGCCCCCAGATCTCATTCATGGGGCGTTCCAATGTCGGCAAGTCGAGCCTTCTCAACAGCCTGCTCGGGGTGAAGGGGCTGGCGCGAACCAGCTCGACCCCCGGTCGCACGCAGACGATCAACTTCTTCCTCATCAACGAGGAGTTCTATTTTGTCGACCTTCCAGGTTACGGATACGCCAAGACCTCGAAAGAGAATCGTCGGGCCTGGGGTCAATTAATTGAGAGATACCTTGCGGAACGGCCGCAGCTTGTGCTATCTATTCTTCTCGTCGATGCGCGGCACGAGCCCACCCCATTAGATCTCCAGATGAAATCCTGGCTCCAACACTTCGGGCTCCCCTTTTTAGTGGTCTCAACAAAGGTTGACAAGCTGTCGGCAAACGAGAAGCATAAATCACATAAGCTCGCCTGTACTGCTCTGGGAGTTGACCAAATAATTCCTTACTCCTCCGTTACTCACGAAGGAGCGGGGCAGGTCTGGGAGATTATTGGTTCCCGCATCGCTCAATACGGAAGAGCCTCGTTTTGAGTGTCGTCAGGTCGCTCCCCCTTCCGGGGGCAGGAAGCGCCGTTATGCTGCCTCCTGCCACGCAAAGGAGTAATTACTTTTTCGGTATCGATTGACTGCTGACCCCATCGTTACCCCACCATCCGTCCAGAAGTTGACGCAGAGGTATACTCTATATGCCAGAAAGAACGCCCAAAAGACCCAGTCCGAATACAACACACAATCCGATTGATGAAGAGCTTCTTGAGTACGAGGAAGAGTATGGAGATTTTCTCGATATCGCTGATCTGAAAGAGATGAACATCTCCAAGCTCACCCAGATCGCCAAGGATCTCGATGTGCCCGGGGCGACCGGCATGCGTAAGCAGGAGCTGATCTTCAAGATCCTCCAGGCGCAGACTGAGAAATCGGGGTTGATCTTTTCGGAGGGTGTTCTGGAAACTCTGCCCGATGGCTTCGGATTTCTCCGCGCCCCGGAGTACAACTATCTTCCGGGCCCGGATGATATCTATGTCAGTCCATCCCAGATTCGCAAATTCGATCTGCGGACCGGCGACACGATCTCCGGGCAGATTCGTCCGCCCAAAGAAGGCGAACGCTATTTTGCGCTGATCAAGGTTGAGGCGATCAACTTTGAGCCACCTGAAATTGCCCGCGACAAGGTCTTCTTCGACAATCTGACGCCGCTCTATCCGAACGAGCAGCTCCGTTCAGAGACATCGAACGAGAATGTCTCCGGGCGGGTGATCGATCTCTTTACACCGATTGGCAAGGGGCAGCGCGGACTGATCGTCGCTCCGCCACGTACCGGTAAGACGATGCTTCTCCAGACGATCGCCAACTCGATCACGGAGAATCATCCCGAAGTGACCCTGATCGTTCTGCTCATCGATGAGCGTCCCGAAGAGGTCACCGATATGCAGCGCTCGGTCAATGGCGAGGTCATCTCCTCGACCTTTGATGAACCGGCCTCGCGCCACGTCCAGGTTGCCGACATGGTCATTGAAAAGGCCAAGCGACTGGTCGAACACAAGCGCGATGTGGTCATTCTGCTCGATTCGATCACCAGGCTTGCCCGCGCCCACAACGCGGTCGTTCCGCCATCCGGAAAGATCCTCTCGGGCGGTGTCGATTCGAACGCCCTGCAGAGACCGAAGCGATTCTTTGGCGCAGCCCGCAACATCGAGGAGGGCGGAAGCCTGACGATCATCGCCACGGCGCTCATCGAGACCGGGAGCCGCATGGATGACGTGATCTTCGAGGAGTTCAAGGGAACCGGCAACATGGAGATCCATCTCGATCGGAAGCTCTCCGACAAGCGCGTCTTTCCGGCGATCGATCTGCAGAAGTCGGGTACGCGTAAAGAAGAGCTGCTCATCAACAAGAAGGATCTCGACCGGATCTGGGTTCTGCGGAGAGTCCTCAATCCGCTCTCGTCCGTCGAACAGATGGAGCTCGTTCTGGAGAGGCTCGAAAAGACCAAGACAAATGCGGAGTTCCTGTCTTCAATGAACCAGTAACTACTTCCTGTTTTACGAAGAGGAGGAGACGGCGCCGCACGCTATCTCCTCCTCTTTTTTCGTCTCGGCTGGCCTTTTCGGTTTTTATGGAAGCCGCTTCAACGTCAGCACGATGTTGCGAACTTCGTCATTTTCGATCGACAATTCGAGAGAGGCTGGTTCAAAGCCCTCTGCCTCGGCTGTGATCCGGTAGCTGGCTGTATCGGCCTTGAGCCGAAAGGCAAACTCTCCACCCTCACGCGAGACAGTCTCCATCTTCGTCTTCTTCCGCCCATCGATCCTCTCCAGCCGGACGACCGCGTTGGGAAGCGTGTACCCGAGCCCGTGCAGCACGGCGCCGCGGATCACCGCGTAGGGGTCGTCTTCGCGAGCCATTTCGATGACGCGGCTCAGTCTGATTGTCTCGCCGGCGGCCACGGCCAACGAGCGGGTCGTGAAGGTCTTGTAGCCGCCCTTCGAGAATGAGAGGACATAGTCACCAGGGGTCAGATCACGAAAAACGAATTCCCCCTGACCGTCGCTCGTCATTTCGTACTGCCGTCCATCGGCCGTTGCCTTGATCGTCACTCCGGCCAGCGCCCGCCCCTTCTGCTCTTTGACCCGTCCGCGCAGGCTTCCGGTCGAAGCGGCTGTCTTTGAAGTTTGGCCGCTCTGTCCAACCACGGCGGGCCCGTTCGCCAGAATGGTCATCGCGATGACTGCTGGTATCCAGTAGAGCTTCATTACTTACTCTCCTCTTTGATCAACCCTGGTCTGTGCCATAATTTGTTTCCTGATAATTAACTGGCAATAATTAGCGGGAAAATAATGGGTAATGGTGTTTGGGCACTCGTGATGGTGCAATAATATGCGTGGATCACGAGATGTTTGAGGTCAGGTTGCGTACTTTGACCGCTGAAGTCCAACCAATCTCTTCTCCTGTTCTGAATTCAACAACAGGATTGACTAGCAGATGAGACAGACCATCCTTTTAAAATCGATGCTCAGTTTAAAGCCGATGCTCAGGTTGTTGCTGATGCTCATGGTTCCCGCGGCCGGGCTGGCCCAGGACCGCCCCCTGACGCTCAAACTCGAGACCGACGTGGTGACGATCGACATCGTCGCGACCGACCAGAATGGGAACTATGTGCGTGACCTCCGTCCGGAGGAGCTGCTTCTCTATGAGGATGGTCGCCAGCGCCAGTTCGATCTGTTTGCGGTCAATAATCAGTCGAGTCTCACTCGTCCACTCGCGGTAGTCTTTGCCCTCGATCTCTCTGGTAGTCTCAAACCAGAGGAGACGGTGACGCTGCGTGAATCCGCCCTCAAATTTATTGAACTCGTGAAGGGAGAATCGGTCTTCGCCGCCCTGACCTTCAACCACGAGGTGAAGGTACGGCAGGACTTCACCCGTGACGCCCGCCGACTGATCCAGTCCTTCACCCGCGATGTTCGATTCGAAGGTTCAACCCGCATCTACGATGCCATCGATCGGGGCATTACTCTGCTCGAAAAGAAGGCTCCGCGCTATATCGGCAGCAGGGAAGTCCGGCGGGCCATGATCGTCATCAGTGATGGTTTCGATTCGGCCAGCGTCATCGATCGCCGGGAGATGGTGCGTCGCGCGGTCTCTGCTGGCGTAACAATATATTCGATTACCCTTCCCTCGTATATCCTCACCGCGACAAGGCGCGGAGAGAGGGTGTTGACGCCGCTGGATGCGACGAGAATCGTCAATGCGACCGGGGGCAACGATTTTGCGGCGGATGCGGGCGATTTTTCGCCAGTCTTCAAGGCGCTGGCGGAAGAGATCAGGTCCAGCTATGCTGTCGCTTTCTATCCCCTCGCACGGGACGGAAAATTTCACCGGCTTGAGGTGAAGATCGCCCGACCGGGGGTCAGGGTGCGCCTTAGCCGCAATGGCTACCAGTCGCCGCCCCCGTAACGGACGTGCGTTCGGCGATCAGTAGTCGTCGTCTTCGTCGTAATCTTCTATCTCTTCCTGCGCCAGATCAACTTCGATCGGATCAAGCCCAACCACTTCGAGGGTCATCTCGCATTCATCGCAGTGGATGAGGTCTCCCTTGTCGACCTCCTCATCGACGTGAATCTCGGCTCCGCATTCAGGGCATTCAGCTATTGGCATGATCAATCACCTCCGTCTCATTATGATTACAAATGAATGTTACGATACCTGCAGAATCTAGCGAAAATAGAGCTGTTTGGCAATCCTATCTGAGGGCCTCAATGAAGGCCTCAATGAAGGCCTGACTGAAGGCTTGATTGAAGCGCACATCGCGACCCGCTGCGTGTGCGTCATGCCGAGTGCGTCATGCCGAGTGTGTCGGGCCGGCTGTTTCGGGCCGGCTGTTTCGGGCCGGCTGTTTCTGGAAAGACTGGTGGGACAGGGTGATCAGCCCAGGCGGTCGCCATCGACAATAATGAAGCGGGGCTTTCGCGTGTTGGAGAAGAGAGCCGGATCAGCGCAGAAAGTGCCCGTATTTACTGGTCGTTTGCTCGGTCAGGTGTGATCTGCATAGTGTGGACAAGCCTTCGCGCAAAGCGAAAACAGTTTTTATCTTGCACGGCGACTATGGATTACTGTATATTTGCCCCGGTCGTGAATCTGCTCAAAGGCCTGTCAATTGGCTCGTTTGGCGGATTGGTGGCCGGTGACGATCTTATTTGCGTCAGTTCTGGTGATCGTTACGACTGGTGTTCATCCTGATCTGACAACCGAATTCCGATCCGGTTGCCGATGATGATGGCTACGGAGACTCTCAGTGAGAGATGCTCAGTGAGAGATTCTCAGTGAGAGATGCTTAGCTAGACACTCTGATTGACAAGCTAATTGGCAGATGTCGGGACCGTTGCTTGACTGAAGTGGCATCGATACACTGCCCAAAGCTCTTTCCCGGACTCCATCGTTTAGATTCTCTGGCAGAGAATCTGCCTAAGAATCTTCCTAGGAATCTTCCTAGGAATCTGGCAGAACTCTGGTTGAGATTCTGACCGTCAGGAAATCTGTAGTTAAGACTACTTGACCAAGTTCTTTTGAGACAAGAATCCCACGACGCGGGGATCATGCTTTAATAACCACATGGCGTTCGTTCATATTGTCGATTCCTCAATACATCAGCCTGAGCGATTGCCAGCTAGCAATAATAACTTATCAGACACCCCTGAGTTTCCTACAAAGGAAGTTACAAACCCTACCAAAGGAGAATAATAAAGATGGCAGCATCAGCAAAGTTGATGACGAAAAGTCAGTTGGCCGCACACCTTGCCGACAAGTTCGGTATGTCGAAGAAGGCGGCGAATGAAGTTCTTGATGAGATCGCCCTCGTTGCCGTGACCCAGACGAAGAAGGCTGGCGCCTTCACGATCCCGGGCATTGGCAAGTTGGTCAAGGCGAAGCGGAATGCCCGCAAGGGACGCAACCCAGCGACGGGTGCGGAGATCAAGATTCCGGCGAAGACGGTGGTCAAGTTCCGTGTGGCCAAGGCCTGCAAGGAGTCGATCGTTCCACCGAAGAAGTAGTATTGACCGCTTCAGATTGGTCTTAAATGCAGTGCAACGCGCCGGTCAGTCCGATGGCGCGGCAGACCAACAGCGGAGACGGACAAGCCAAGGCGAAGCTGGTTCAGAGATGACCGCTTCGCCTTAACTATTTAGTAAACGTGTTATCAAATAAGGAAGTGATCAAGGGTGGCTGCCTGTTGATGAAATCGCCGTGTGTTCTATCAGGGCGTCATATCTGTGAGAGTAGGCGGAGAGATCAACCCATTTGGTGAGGATATTGAAGATGGAGATCGTGCGGGAAGAGTCTGAACCAGAGCGAAGGCGTGGGCCGATCGATCACCACTGTCTCGATCCCCACCACGCCGCGGACCGGCAGGTGCTCGACAACTGCCATCCATCAGGTTATGTGAATCCCGCCGGTGACGCCGTTAGTGGGATCTACAATCTGATCGCAATTGGGGCGGGCGCAGCCGGGCTGGTCAGTGCGGGCGGTGCGGGATTGCTTGGCGGGCGGGTCGCGCTGATTGAGCGCAATCTGCTCGGCGGGGATTGTCTGAATACCGGGTGCGTGCCATCGAAGGCCCTCATCAGGGGAGCCCGCGCGCTCTTTGAAGCCAGACGGGCGGCTCAATTTGGCCTTGTCGAAGAAGCGTTGACGACGCCGGTCGATTTCGGAGCGGCGATGGAGCGGATGCGTCGACTGCGCGCCAGAATCAGTGACCATGACTCAGTGGCGAGATTTCGCGAGAAGTATGGGGTCGATGTCTTTCTTGGACATGCCCGTTTTACCGGCCCGAACACTCTGGAGGTGGAGGGGCAGCGACTGCGGTTCAATCGCGCTGTCATTGCGACCGGAGGCCGACCAGCCGTTCCGCCAATCCCCGGCCTGACTGAGCATGGATACCATACCAGCGAGACCATCTTTGGTTTGCGACAGCTGCCGGCGCGGCTCGCGGTGGTCGGCGGCGGGCCAATCGGGTGCGAGCTCGCCCAGGCATTTCAGCGCTACGGCAGTCAGGTGACGATCCTCAACGCTGGCGAGCAGTTGCTGCCTCGGGAGGATCGACTTGCCGCTGAGATTATCGAACGACGACTGCGCGACGAAGGCGTCACGATAGAGCAGCAGGTTGAGATTCAACGGGTCGAGTCCCCCGGCCGACTCACCTATTTCAATCGGGCTCGTGAGGTTCGACAGCTGACGGTCGAGACCATTCTTGTCGCGACCGGGCGGGTACCCAACCTGGCCGGCCTGGATCTCGAGGCGGCCGGAATCGACTATGCTGCCGATGGCGTCAAGGTTGATGACCATTTGCGGACCAGCAATCGCCGTGTCTACGCCGCCGGGGATGTCTGCTCAGCCCAGCAGTTTACCCATGCCGCCGATGCGATGGCCCGGATCGTCATTCGCAATGCGCTCTTTTATGGGGGCGCGAGAATGAGTCGACTGGTCATTCCACGGGTCACCTACACCGATCCGGAAGTTGCCCACGTCGGATGGAACTGCACGGATGGTCAACGAGCCGGAGTTGAACTGCTCCGGCTGACGACACCATTCGACGATAACGACCGGGCTATCATCGATGGCGACGAGGAAGGCTATGTCTCCGTCTGGATCGAGCCAGGCACCGGGCGCCTTCGTGGCGGTACGATTGTTGGTCGCCACGCTGGCGAGATGATTGGTCAGTTGACGCTGGCCATCAACCAGGGTTTGAAGATCGAGGCGCTCGCCGAAACGATCCAGCCCTATCCGACCCTCTCTGACAGCTTGCGACGGGTTGCCGATCAGTATCAAATGGGGCGTATCACCCCATGGCAACGCCGTCTTATCAAAGGCTGGCTTTCCTGGAATCGCGGCGTCAGGGGGTAAGTCGTCGTCCATTGGCCCAATGAGGAGCCCAACAAGGAGAATAATTTGGAATCGATCTACTACGTGACCACTTTTCTCTGCCACCGTCGTTGTCAGCACTGCTACGAGGATCGCTTCCATCCCTACCAGGGAGCGGAATTGGAGCAGGTGCTGGACGAGAGCCGCACGCGGCACGAGCGGATCATTGCGAACTTTCCTGATCGGATGACCTGGCTCGATCTCAACGATACGGATCCGGCGACGGGGAGACCGCGGGAAAAGATTGGCCGGATCATTCTCTCTGGCGGGGAGGTGCTGCACGACGCCGTTCGTGAATCAGTCCTCTATCCGGCTCTCGAACTTCTCCATCAGAAGTACCGCGGAGAGGTCCGGCTGATTGTCCAGACGACTGGGGATCTTCTGAATGAACGAATTCTCGATGAGCTGCTGGCGCGCCACGTCTGGCAGGTCTCCGTGTCGGGAATTGATGAGCACCACCAGGGGCTGGAGTCGGCGGAAGCTCGCCAGCGGCAGATCGCCCGACTGACCACACTCTTTGAATCACGCGGGCTTGTTCACGAGGATAAACTGGCTGGCCAGGGGGGAGATGAGGCAGGCGCGACTCCGCACTATACCATCTTCGGAGCAACGGAGGACCAGTGGATTGGGGCGCTCTGGCCACGGGGCCGGGCCTGGTCGAATGGTCTATCCACCGCGGGACTTCGTGACAACTTCTGCAACCGCTGGTCCGGCGCTCTCAACTTTCTCCAGTATCGTTACAATGGGTCGGAGGTCAGTGTCGAGCCGAATGGGAATGTCTACCCTTGTTGCGTAAAGACCAAGGCCCCCATCGGAAATCTGCTCGAAGAGAAACTGGAGACGATTCTGGAGCGACTGATCGGAAATCCGGTCTATGAGGCCCTTTCAATGGGCCATCCGGAGCGAATGGGAATCGCGCACGGATGGTCCATTGAAAAGTTTATCGAAGCCTCGACGGTCAGACTGCCCAATGGCGAGATCTATCAGAATCTCTGTCTTGGCTGTGACCGCTTTCACGAAGAGGTGCTCATTCCGCTTTCACGTCCGTAACGGTCCGTTTGGTCCACGAATTGTTGAGGAAGAGTCCGAGGGTGCCGCTGATCAGCAGACAGACGGCGAGGAACCAGAGTCCATTGTCGTACGAGCCGGTGCTTGTACTGAGCTGCCCGACGATCTTTGGTCCGATATACCCGCCAAGATTACCGACCGAGTTGATCAGTCCAATCGCGGTCGCCGCGGCCGAAGTGGTCATAAGTGCACTGGGCCAGGTCCAGAAGACCGGCAGGTAAGCATGAACACCAATTCCGACCAGGCAGAGGAAGGTGACGGTCAGGGCGACATTGTCACCGGAGAGAATGCTCAGGGCCATGCCGGCCGCGCCAAGCCAGATCGACCAGATGGTGTGCAGTTTACGCTCGCCGGTTCGATCAGAATGGGCCCCATTGAGCAGCATCGTCACGAAACCGCACAGGTACGGAAGCAATGTGACAATGGTCTGGGTGGTGACGGAGGTTCCCTTCATCAGCGCCGTGATCGAGGGCAGGAAGAAGGTCAGACCATAGTAACCGGTGACGACAAAGAGATAAATGAATGCCAAAAGATAGGTCTGCGGAGTTTTGAAGGCGGTGACCAGTCCATGGTAGACGGACGAGTTGCCGGAGGCCAGCTTGGCGGCACGTTCCCGCGCCAATTCATTGACGATCCACTCTTTCTCATCATCGGGTAACCACTTGGCCTGCTGCGGACGATCGGTCAGGATAAAAAGCGTGACCACGCCGAGAATGATCGATGGAATCCCCTCCAGAATAAAGACCCAACGCCACCCCGGCCAGCCAAGCCAATTGATGTTGTGCATGATCGCCTGGGAGATCGGCACACCAATGATCGTCGCAATCGGAATGCCGATCAGAAAGTTGGCCTTTGCCTTGGCACGATCTTCAGCCCGAAACCAGTGTGAAAGATAGACGATGATTCCAGGGAAGAAGCCGGCCTCGGCGGCGCCAAGGATGAAACGAAGCCCGTAGAATTGGGATGTCAGATCGGTGAAATTGAGCCATTTGGTGCCGATCAGCCCCATCAGTGAGGCCACGGCTCCCCAAGAGATCATAATTCGCGCGATCCACTTGCGGGCGCTCCAGTTTTCGACAATCAGTGAACCAGGGATCTCGAGCAGAAAGTAGCCAACGAAGAAGATGCCTGCTCCGGCCCCAATGATGGCATCACTGAAACCCAGATCACCCTTCATCTGCAGCGCTGCTACGCTGACATTGGTGCGATCGATAAATGCGATAAAGTAGAGGAGGAGCAGAAAGGGCATGACACGACGATTTATACGACGGCGCGTTCTCTCGGCGATAGACAGACCTGTCGACCCATGCTCTGGAGCATTCTTCATTTGACTCTCCTTAAACCCGGTAAATGATGGAAATCAAAAACACAATCTGCGCGGTGGGTCTGAATGCTAACTTGGAGTCTGGCAGAAGTCCAGATTACTGCGGAGGATTGCCGAAGAATCGCGTCAATCAATCAGGTCAATCGCTATCACTGCCTGCTGCGTGACCACTGGTTGAATTGAAGAGGGGGCACTCATTCTGTGCGCCAGGTTGAAATTGGCCGGCAGGGCCAGAATGCCAGGCACTGCCATCATTGAGAGCGTGCTCCGGGCAAGGGGTCAAAAGAGAGAAGGCTGGCACTCGTGTGAGGGCCAGCCTTCTCTCTTCTAGGCGGATGCCGCACCGTCAGCTTACGGCTGGCTGATCAAAGGCCGGGGCTCGACCAGGGCCTCGTCCTGTCTGCCCAGCAGTTCGGTCAGCGCCGCGGGTGGTTGGGGAACCATCATCAGGGAGGCGACAGGCGGTGGTGTACCATCGTTCATCTGGGTGCGGATCCGCACCGGCGCTCCACCCTGGTAGCTGGCGGTAACACTGAAGTTGTTAGTGCCCGAACCGTAACCATAGATCAGAATATGCCAGTCTCCCGATTTGGGAGCGCTGATCGCGCAACGTTCGGTTGAATTACTGGCAATCGAGCGACAACTATAGATGAAGCGGGATGGCTGGGTATCCGCTCGCAGGTAGAGGTCGACGTCTCCGGTACCAGTCGTTTGAATGACCAGCTGGCTCGCTCCGGTCGGCACATAGAGTTTGTAATACTTGCTGGCCGATCTGGAGACGGAGTCGGAGGCAGGTTGCGCGTTGTTCAGATTGGCGAAGCTGATGCCTGGTAGAACGAGACTGACCTCATTCGAGCCATTCGATTCGGCCGAACCATTGACGGCTCTGACCCGGAAGGAATAGGTGGAGTTGGGCAGAAGATCGCTATTGACGAAAGTGGTCGTATTCGCAGCTAACGTCCCCACCGTCGCCCACGAATCGTTGGCCCCGGCTCGCCGCTGGATCAGAAAACCAGTTTCATTGGTCGACGTATCGACCCAGGCCAGGCTCACCTGACTGGTGGAGACAGCGGTGGCTTGCAGTCCACTCGGGGCTGATGGGGCGGCCTCCCCGTTCAACGATGGAGTGGTTGCGCTCACTTCATTCGAAGCGCTCGATTCGCCGCCGCTATTCCAGGCGGTGACGCGATAGCTGTAGGTGATGGAGGGATCGAGGCCGAGGTTCTGAAAGCTGTTGATGTTGGCTTCAACCGCCCCGATCGAACTCCAGGCGCTACTCGATCCCGTCCGACGGTAAATTCTGAAGCCCGCCTCGTTGCTCGAATTGTCGATCCACGTCAGGTTGATCCGTGATGAGGAGACGGCCGCGGCTTCGAGGGTACTGGGAGGGGCCGGGACGGCGAGCGGCGTCGTCACGGTTGCCTCATTCGAAGGAGCCGACTCGCCAGATGAGTTGTATGAGACGATCCGGAAAACATAGGTTGTGCCGGCGGTCAGTCCGCTGTTGCGTGCTGTTCTCGTCCCGGCGGCAAGGGTGCCGATCACTCTCCACACTCCTTCGGCGGCTGTCATGCGGGAGACTCTGAACCCGGTCTCGTTATTCGAATTGTCGACCCAGTTCAGCGTGACCTGGGTGGATGAGGTGGCCACCGCAGTTAGCTCCGAAGGCGCCGCTGGAACATTGGCCGACACCGTTGTCGCGCTCGCCTGATTCGAGAGTGGTGATTCACCAGAGGCATTGAATGACGTCACCGCGTAATAGTAGGTCTGCCCGGTGGTCAGTCCACTGATCTGATAGGTGGTGATATTCTGGGCAACCGTTCCAACGATCGACCAGCTACCGGATGGGCTGGTTCGGGCGCGAACTCGAAAACCTGTCTCGTTATTCGAGGTGTCGGTCCAGGAGAGATTGATCTGGGTAGTTGAGGCGGCAGTGGCTTTCAGCGAGATTGGCGTGCTGGGCAGCGCCGGCGTGGTGGCGCTGACTTCATTGGTGGCCGGAGAATCGCCGGCGATGTTGGTGGCAACAACATAGTAGGTGTAGGTCGTCCCACCCGCCAGGCCGGTATTCTGATAGGTGGAGATATTGACCCCAACCGTGGAGACGAGCGTCCAGGTCGTCGAGTTCCCTGTCTTGCGATAGATCTTGAAGCCCGACTCATTGATCGCATTGTCGGTCCAGCTCAGATTGATCTGCGACGCGGTGATCGTCGTCGCCGTCAGGCCGCTGGGCGCTGCCGGGGCTGTCACACTATCCTGATTGCCAAGCAGGGCGACGGCTGCGTCGACCTTGATCAGCGGCTTGGTGATCTCATTTCGTGAATCCTTGAGTCCCTGTCCGGTTGCCGTAAAAGCGTCCAATACCTGAACAACGCTTGCCCGGGGCATCTTCTGTTTCAGAATTGCCCACGCGCCGGCGACGTGCGGAGCCGCCATTGAAGTGCCACTCCACGTCTCAAAGCTGGCGCCCGGGACGGAAGAGGTGATGCCGCCTCCAGGAGCAAGAAGGGTCAGCCGCGAAGAGCTGTTCGAGAAGCTCGAGACGCTAACCGTCGTGTCGGAGACCGAACCGACACTGATCGCGGTGGAGATACAGGCCGGAGCGCCAAGGGAATTTGTGTAGGCTTCATTACCGGAGGCGACCGTTGTCGCAATGCCGGCGGAGCGCAGGAGATCGATGGCCGACTTGGTAGCGGCCTCCGCTGAGTCGCAGTCCGTGCTGTATTGCCCCCCCCCGAGACTTAGATTGGCGGCCGCGATCGGGTAGGTGTTGCGCAATTCATAGACCCGTTCGAGTCCCTTGATGATGTCCGAGGTGAAGGCCAGCGCGCAGGGAGGATTACCGTCGCAACGTGTCGCGCTGTCGAAGCGGGAGAAGACCTGTATGGCGATGATGTTTGAGTCTTTGGCGACCCCCGAGAAATTGCTTCCTTTGCCGGCGGCAATTCCGGCCACGTGCGTGCCGTGGCTGCAATCATCGCTGATGCCACAGGGGAGTCCGGCATCGGTCGCCGTCAAAGCCGGGACCCCTCCCGGGCAGAGTGAGGTCGAGCCTCCTGCGGCGGTCGAGTAGCAGGCCTCCGACACGACTTTGCCCGCCAGAAATGGATGACTCTTGTCGACACCCGTGTCGATGATCGCCACGGTCTGCCCCGCCCCGGTATAACCGTTCGACCAGGCATTATTGGCCCCAATCAGCGCCACACTCTGCGTCAGCGAGGGGCGCTTCAGCCCGTCCTCCTCGACATCGAGCACATTGGCCGAAGCCTGGAGAGAGGCCAGACCGGTTGCGTTTACTTTCAGCGCCACGTACGGAAGATAATCGAAATCCTTGATCGAGCTGGCGTCGTATCCAGATATCTCGTCCATGACCCGTGCCCGCACATTGCTGATCACTGATCGCTGGGCGCGAATGTCGAGCAGGTCACGCAGCTCGCCCTCCGGGCGGTAGGCGGCGCGCAGCCGGACAATCACCGGAATGAGCCCGGCATCGCCGACCCGCGTTCGAAGTTCCGCAAAATGCGCTTCGCCCGATTCGGTCCGCACCAGCTGATTAGATTCCTGTTGTTTACGAGCTATGGCTGCGGCCAGTTCGGCCTCAGTCCGGGGCTCCTGGGATGGGATTATAGTGGCCGATGTCGTGCGGTATCCGGTGAGACTCCCGATCAGCACGAAGATGGTGAGAACGATCAGACGCGATGGTCCATTTGACGTGGCCTGGCCACGGGGGCGTATGTTGATTATTTTCATGTCAATCTTCTACTCGTGTGCGTCCCTGCTGTGAATGTGTCCATTGGGGCATTTCGACGTGTTCTCTCTCCAGCAGGGGGCGATGTAACCCCCCACGGTGCACTCTCTGGTGCGGAGCAATGTCGTCTCAATAATTCAGTTGTCAGAGCCCGGAAGGCTCGCTCAGGCGGTGGAAGGGTGGCTGTGCGTGGATGGATTTGCGGATTGAAAGTTGCCGCAGTGAGGAGGCGCCCATTTCAGACCAAGCAGCCATCACAAAACATATCTGTTTGTTCTGCGACAAGACAATTCACATCGATCCGCTGGCAACCAGTTGAAAAGACAGTCCTGCAACCACTGCCACAACGAAAAAATGCATCGGGTATCAGAGTGATTCAGAATCTCAATGGTTGTCCTTGACCCAATAAATAATTTTCAGGGACGTTTAGTGAATGTTTTGAAGGCTGTTGGCCATGAATCCTGAACGCCCAGGGTGGTCGCGGGTCCAGACATTGGGTGGAGGGGGCAAGGCCGCCGATGTGGTGAGTGCTGGTGGCGGGTCTTGCGCCCTGCCGGCGCGGGCAGGGCGCAAATGGGGTGCTTTACCAGATGAACGCGCGCGGCCCGCGCGGCAAAGTAATTCTGACGCCGACACGGTCGCCGGCGCCGCTGGATCCATAAGCGTCAGCGCCGGCGAATGGCCTGCCCGGGTTTGACGCCTTCAACCAGCTTTTCATCGCGAACGACGAAGTTGCCGTTGACGAGGACATGCCGGATGCCCTCCGAGTACTGACCAGGATTTTCGAAAGTTGCCCGATCGATCACCCGGGCGGGATCGAAAAGAATCAGATCGGCATCCGCCCCGACCCGGATCCGCCCCTTGTTGCGCATCATCGGAACCGACTTCTCGAGACGCTGCGCCGGCAGCAGAGACATTTTGCGGAGAGCCTGCATAAGAGTGATCGATTTCTCTTCGCGCACATAGCGCCCGAGCATGCGGGCGTACGAGCCGGCCCCGCGCGGATGGCCCTTTCCGCCAGTAATCAATCCATCGCTGGCAATCATAATATCGGGATGGGTGACCGCGAGGTGGGCAATTCGTTCCGGGATCGAATGGATGACGACAAGTCCACCCTGCTTCCGGAACCGCGCAAAACTCTCTGCCGTCAGCCGCTCACCCGTGGCCACCCATTGAAGATCACCGTAGCCGACTCCCAGCTTCTGCTGCCACCCCTCATCAAAGATAGCTGTCTCGATTCCGGTCATGCCGGCAGTGTAGGGATAGGCTTCCGTCGTCACATCGATTCCCCGCTTCCGGGCTCCATCGATCAGCTGCAGGCACTCTGGTGTCTGGACCAGGCCGGTGCTGGTGACGTGGACGATGTGGAGAGAGGCTCCAGTCGCCGCCGCGTTGGCGACCACCTCCTGCATCGATTCGAGGGCGCTGCCAGGTTCAACCGCGCCGTGCGAACGGACGTGGGTGAAGCACGTCATGCCGCGCTCGGCGGCCAGCTGGAAGATGTCCATGATCTCTTCGCGCCGTGTTCCCGGAACATAGGCGATTCCAAAGCCGATGCCGACCGCTCCGGCATCGAGTCCACGGGTGATCAGGTCGCGAATCTGACGATTCTGATCGGGCGTCGCCCGGGGCAGGATCGCTTTATCACGCGGTAGCCACGAGCCGGTGTCGCCCATCACCTTCATGCGGACTGGAACATGTCCAACGGTCACTCCAAAATTGATCAGTGACTTCCCTTCGCGCTCAGCATACCAGGCCGGAATATCCGCCGCTCCCACCTCCAGTTCAAGTGCTGTCGTCACCCCATCACGGGCCTTGAAGCGGTAGTTCTCATCATCCTGGCCGTGCGAGTGGAGATCGATCAGTCCCGGCGCGATCACGAGGCCGGTCGCGTCGACCGTCACCCGACCCCGCAGCGGCCCCGCACTGACCGCCGCAATCCGGTTTCCCTGCAACCCGATGTTCCTGACCCCGTCCAGTTGCGATTCAGGGTCCAAGACCCGTCCACCGGTCAGAACAATATCGTACGGAGTCGACTGAGCATCGACCGCCCGGTCGATTGCCCAGGGGATAATGGTGGTGGCGACTGTCAGCAGCGCCGTCAGCCAGAGTGTCCAACGAAAGGTTGATCTTTTCATGACGATTATCGTTATCGAGTGGGGTATTGCCACGGCCAAAATCAGCCGCCGGGAGAGGGGGAGTGAACTCCCTCTCCCGGCGTGACAAACATTGCTAATCGGTCAACTTGGCTGGTTCAAGATTGGGCGCCAGCAGGTGGACGACGAGCAGGGCGACGAGGTAGGCCGAGGCGGCGATAATAAAGATCGGCACGTAACTCCCGGTCCATTCAAGGATGTAACCAACAACCTTCGCAATGAGCATGCCGCCAATGGCACCGGACATCCCGCCGATTCCAATCACCGACCCAATGGTCCGCCGCGGGAACATATCCGAGGCGATCGTGTAGATGTTGGCGGACCATCCCTGGTGGGCAGCCGCCGCCAGACCAACGAGCAGGATTGCGACCCAGACATTTGACGCTTTGGCCGCAAAGACGATCGGTGTGACTGAGAGGGCACAGATGAGCATCGTCAGTTTACGCGCCCGGTTGATGCTCCAGCCACGCTTGATCAGGCTCGAGGAGAGCCAGCCACCGGCGACGCTCCCAACATCGGCGATCAGATAGATGATGATCAGGGGGATTCCGACACTCTTGAGGTCGATACCGTAGTTTCGTTTCAGAAAGTCGGGGAGCCAGAAGAGATAGACCCACCAGATTGGATCGGTCATAAATTTGCCCACGGCGACCGCCCAGGTCTGCCGGTGGGGGATCAGGCGTGACCAGGGAATGTGGACCGGTGGGTCGGGCGGATCACTCTGAATGAGATCACGCTCTGCGGAGCTGAGATTAGGATGATTGTCCGGATGACGGTAGATCACCCACCAGAAGATCAGCCAGACGAATCCAACCAGTCCGGTGAGGATGAAGGCCCATTTCCAACCGTACCGGAGGGTGATCCACGGTACCGCCGCCGCCGCGACCAATACTCCGACATTCGTTCCGGCATTGAAGATGCCGGTCGCCAGGGCGCGTTCCTTCTTTGGAAACCATTCCGCCACCGTCTTGATCGAGGCCGGAAAGTTGCCCGACTCGCCAATTCCAAGAGCAAAGCGGGCCACGCTGAAGCCGCCGATACTCGAGGCCAGCGCATGGGCAGAGGCCGCCAGACTCCAGAAGATCACGGCCAGTGAGAATCCCTTTCGGGTCCCGAGCCAGTCCATGACCCGGCCAATGACCAGGAGGCCGGCCGCATACGCGGTCTGAAACCAGAAGACGATGTTGCTGTAGTCGATGTCTGTCCAGCCAAACTCCTTCTCGAGCGTTGGCTTGAGAATGCCAATCACCTGACGGTCGAGATAGTTGATCGTCGCCGCAAAGAAGAGCAGCGTACAGATATACCAGCGCAGGTTGTAGATCGTCCTCCCCGTTGGGGCAGACTGTCTGGCGGATGTTCCGCCGACAGAGGGTCCAGTTGTGGCGTCGTCTCTCATTGAGCCTCCGAATGCTGTTCGTCGATGTCTGTTTCGTCTTGAAAAATCGCAACCTCCACAACCCTGCTCATCCCCGCACCGATGCACTCAGGAACATTGCTCCTGGTCAACCAGCCGGCGACGATGCAAAGGCTGGCCGACAGGGGACTGTCACGTCGTCGCCTCGCGACCGCAACACGAGAGCCAGTGGAGATGGTCTCTTCTCTAGTTCATTGATCTGTGGGTAGTTACGAAAATTCAGTGTTATAAACAGACGTAGGATAATCCACCAGCCTGCAGGACGTAAGGGATTTTGAGTCAAAAAGTCGGGTCGTGAAAAACTTTTTATGGGCGGCCAGGACGGGGGCCGGCGGTCGCATTGCTGGTCTGCCAAACTGTTTTGTCGTATATTTCTGCTTGAGGTGCGCGATCAGGCTGCATCCGATTCCAAATCTCAAATTGTCAGATCGTTAATGGCCGGCGCAAAGACCAGTTCAGCGACCAGATCAGCGACGGGCTCAGCGACCAGCTTACAGATTGGCTGAGACTCGATCGATTCAGCGCAACGGTTTATGACTCGTGGAGACCCTTCCGGCGCTCCGGCGACCTGACCCTTGGCCCATTGGAGAAGTTGAAGATGGAAAGGTTGAAAATGGAAAAGAGCAGACAGGACAGTCCGACACGATCCCCCGGCCGTGCCGTGAAGTGGCGCAGATGGCTGGTTGTGCTCCTTCTTGGCTTGTTTGGGCTGAGCGGTCTCGACACGATCAGCGAAGCGTGGGTCTCAGAGGCCACCGCCCCCGTCAGGTTCAACCGGGATATTCGGCCGATC
>JBEAVZ010000389.1:0-14814 GCA_041160645.1 Acidobacteriota bacterium | reverse complement strand
CTGGCCTATCTCGAGGTGCGCAACCTCTGGTTGCCAACGGGGCTTCACCTCGGCTGGAACCTCGCCCTCGGTCCCATTTTTGGGCTGCCGGTGAGCGGCCGGCTGATTCCGGCCCACCCGTTGCTGATCACCACCAGCACCGCCCCGGAGTGGATCACGGGTGGCGCCTACGGAAGCGAGGGTGGAGCGGGGGCCACGCTCGCCCTCCTCGCGGCGATCGTCTTCATCCTCCGCCGCCGCGCGGCATCAACCGTCCCCACCGGCAGTGACGCGGCCGGTCTCAGATCCCCATGACCTGGAGATGAACTTTTCTTTCGTTTGGTCCGTCAAATTCGGCCAGCAGCACACGCTGCCAGGTTCCCAGTTTGAGGCGCCCCTCTTCGACGGGAATCGAGAGGCTGTGCCCGACGACCATGGCCCGCAGATGGGCATCGGCGTTCTTCCGCGCACAACCGGTGAGGAGCGGATCGTTATGCTTGTAGTAGATGCCGCGCGGGACCAACTGCTCAAAGAGCGTCGTCATATCTGAGATCAATGCTCCCTCGATCTCATTGAGAACGAGGCCGGTCGTGGTGTGGAGGGTCGAGACGTGGACCATTCCATACCGAACCGGAGACTGGTCGACAAAGGAGTGGATCTCGTCGGTGATGCCCCGCAATTCAACTCGTTCACTGGTGGCGAAGTTAAGCGTGGTCGTGGCGACCTTGTATTGACCTTCCCTGGTCTCGATCGATGACTTGGCTTCTGCAGCCGATAGCGCCAAATTGCTCATGGTTGGGCTTCTCCTTCGATTAAATACTTGACAGTACGATGTCTGTTTACCGATCCGTTGTCGCTTCTCTTCCCTGCCTCTTTGCCGTCCGGTGCGACCTCTTTCCGTCCGCCGGTCTCCGTCCGCCAGTCCCCGGGATTGTCTAAAGTAAACGACTTGAACGACAGATGCGCGACATAATCGACCTAAATACTTCTTTTTTCATCACGGGTGAATCAATTTTTTGATAACCAGATGCGAAGTATCTCTACTCTTTTTGCACCGCCGGCTCATTGGCGAGATGGAGGCCGATGGCATAGGCCAGCTGGACCTGTTGGACCATGCCACTCAGATCCCAGTAAGGGTTGTACTCGTCGGATGGCTGGTGGTAGCGCCGCGCGGACTCTGCCCGTTGTTCGGTGACCCAGCCCTCTGAATGTCCGATAAACTTGGTGCCCGGCAGGAGACTGATCGCGGAAACCCCGGCTTTGGCAAATGGAAAATGGTCGGAACGATAGAAAGATCCCTGTTCCGGATTGGCCTCGGGCGAAATGGTCAGACCAAACTGGCGCACCACCTGCTCGACCTGTGGACCGAGCCGCGAGCGTTCCGCCCCGAGCGGGATCGTATCGGATGTCTTTCCAAGGACATTGAGAGAGTCGAGATTGATTGTCGCGACCGTGTCGGTAAGCGGAACGAGTGGGTGACGGATGTAGTACTCAGCTCCGAGGAGTCCCTGCTCTTCGGCCGTGGTCGCGATAAAGATGACCGAGCGACCAGGTCGGAGGGGGCCGGAAGAGGCCGCGTTGAAGGCCCGCGCCAGCGCGATCATTCCAGCAATGCCGGTCGCATTGTCAACGGCGCCATTGTAGATGTTGTCGCCAGGCTGCTCCGGTCGCATACCAAGATGATCCCAGTGGGCCGAGTAGACGACGAACTGGCCCCGGAGAGCCGGATCGGCGCCGCGCTGGACCGCCACGACGTTGGGTGAACTGATCTGCCGCACCTGACTCCGCAGCAGCGTCGTCAGCTTGACGGGCAGTGTGACCGGCTGAAAATCACGGCTGGCAGCCGCCTGGCGCAACTGCTCGAGGTCGCGTCCGCCCAGTCGGGCAATCTGCCGGGCCGCGTCGCCGGTGATCCATGACTTCAAGGCGAGGGTTGGCGTCTGCTGGTCAGGCAGCAGGCTGAAGCGCTCGCCCGTCCAGGAGTTCCGGACGACACTCCAGCCATAACCCGCCGACTCATTGGTGTGGATGAGAATGGCGCCTGCCGCGCCGCGCCGCGCCGCCTCTTCGAACTTGTAGGTCCAGCGACCATAGTAGGTGAGAGAGCGCGCTCCGAACAGGTTGGGTTCGGCCGTCGTCGGTGGCGGTTCATTGACCAGCATGAGGAGGATCTTGCCGCGAAGATCGACGCCCTTGTAGTCATTCCAGTTGTCTTCGCTGGAGCTGATGCCGTAGCCGACGAAGACCAGCTCGCCATCGACTGGCAGTTCGGGCTGATCGAGATCGGTTCCGGCGACGAACTGATCACCAAAGTTGAGGTCGAGCGCCGCCGCAGCGCCGCTCGAAGTGGCGAAGGTGAGTCTGGCGCTCGGCTCGGTCCGCGTTCCAAGCATCCTGACCATCTGAAAATATGAACCATCAGGCGAAGCCGGCTCGAGCCCCAGGGCCTCGAACTGGGCCGCGATATAGCGGGCGGCGAGCAGTCCGCCACGGGTCCCGGTTCCCCGCCCCTCGAGCAGATCATCGGCGAGATATTTGATGTGGGCCCGCAGCGAGGCCTCATCGATTGCCGCGGTGGCGCTCGCGGGGGCGACCGGCTCACGGTTCGCGGTCCGCGTCGGCTCTGCCGCGCGCCGCCGGGCCGATCGTCGCCGGGATGATCGCCGTTTGCGCGACTGCGGAGCCGCCGCTTCGACCGTTTGATCCGCAGGGTTGTCGCGGCCCAGATCGAGCGGTCCGGCCAGCAGAAAAAGCAGGATGAAGATGAACAGAACCGGACGCACCACGGGCAACAGAGTATCTCTCATTCTCTCACGTCTCCAGAACAGACCTCGCACACGAACCATGACGCCTTGAGTGGAACCGGTGCGCTTATGACTTTGAGAGCACAATCCTTACCCGAGCGCCCCTTGAAAATCAAGGCGCGTCACGGGTCCGCCAGTTACGCTTGAAACCGCTTCGATGTTGACGGATATCGGGAGCAGGGTCTTGGCGGTGTGACAACTTGGATCGAACATAATATTCTTTTTCTGACCGGTCGTGACGGCCGGCATCCCAAGCCAGGCAGTGGAAAGGACGGCATGAGCGAATTTTCGTGGAGGACGCGCCAGAACAATCTCGATCGGTTGTCGACCGAACAGTTCGACATCGCCATCATCGGAGGCGGCATAACCGGGGCCGGGCTGGCGCTCGATGCGGCGCTTCGTGGACGAAGGACGGTCCTGCTGGAGAAACGAGACTTCTCCGCCGGCACGTCGAGCCGCTCAACCAAGCTGATCCACGGCGGGCTGCGCTACCTCGAGCACTATGACTTTGCCATGGTCCGGGAGGGGCTGCGGGAACGGGCGATCCTGACCCGTATCGCGCCGCACCTGGCCGAGCCGTTCCCCTTCCTCGTGCCGGTCTATCGGGACCGCCGCCGCAACTACTCCCATCCGCTGCTGATGCGCGCCGGGATGATCCTCTATGGGCTTCTCGCCGGGCGTTTCGGCCCCGGCCGCCACCGGAAGCTCTCGACGGACGAGGCTCTCAGTTTCGCGCCGGGACTCGATCGACAGGGGCTGGAGGGCGCGCTCCTCTACTATGACGGACTGACCAACGACTCGCGCCTCGTGATCGACGTCCTCAAACGGGCCCACGAGGAGGGAGCCTGTCTGATCAATCACGCCACAGTCACCGGCCTCCAGCGCGATGAGCAGGGAAAGCTGAATGGACTGCGACTGCGCGATCAACTCGGAGGCGGCGAGATGAGCTGCCAGGCCCGGGTGGTCATCAATGCAACCGGCGTGTGGATGGAAGAGACGCTGCGCCTCCCAGGCGGCAATCCGGGCCGGATCAACAGGACGGTTCGACCGTCGAAAGGGATCCACCTGACGGTCGCCGCGGAACGGCTGCCGGTCAGCGGGGCCTGGCTGATTCCCTCCCTGGTTGGACACCGCTTCTATTTTGTCGTGCCGTGGGAAGGCCGGGTCAACATCGGGACCACCGACACCGACTACGATGGCTCCAAGGACGATCCACAGGCCCTCGGTTCGGAGATCGACGAGATCCTCGCGGCCATCAACGCCTACTTCCCGACCGCCGCCCTCGAACCAGCCGATGTGATCTCCAGTTGGGCCGGACTCCGCCCGCTGATCAGTGATCCGGAGGTCAGCCAGACGACCGATATCTCACGCCAGGAAGAGGTGATCGAATCGGCGGATGGCCTGATCTCGATCGGTGGCGGCAAACTGACCACCTATCGCCTCATGGCTGAAAATGGGATCAACCTGGCGGAGCAACGGCTGCACGAACGCGGAGACCGGGCCCCGCGGCGCTCACAGACTGCGCGAACTCCGATCTGCGGTGGCGACCTCGACCGTTCCGCCCTCAGCGCTCTGGCCACTCAAATTGCCACCGAGCATGAACTTGCCCTGCCAACTGCCCGCCACCTCGTCTTCAATTACGGATCGGAAGCGCAACAGATCGTCGAGTTGATCGAAGAGGACGCCGACCTGCGCCTGCCGCTGGTGAGCGGCCTGCCCAATATCGCCGCCGAGGTTCTCTATGCGGTGCGCCACGAGATGGCGCTCTCGGTCACTGATGTCTTGACCAGACGCACCAGACTCGCCATGCTTGCCGGCGCGATAACCCTGACCAGCGCGGAGCGAGTGGCCGACATTATGGCGCATGAATTGGGATGGAGCGCGGCGGAGAGGTCTCGCCAACTTGAGGATCTGCGGCAGGAGATGCTCCGGGAATACCTGGCGCCGAATCAGCCCTAAGTTGAGGCGGATCAGCCAACTTAGCCAGTCTGATCAACTTAAAAAGTCCCAACCCGGTAGAGGATCAGACCGGTCTCATCGTGAATCCAGACCGGTTTGAGCCACTCTGGCGCTCGCGATGGCTTGCCGAGGGGCGCCAGTTCCTTCCGCTCCTTCAGCTCACGTTTGCCAATGACGATAAAGTCGACGTGGTTCTGCTCAACCCAGCTCTTGAAATCATCGATCGTCCGGACTTGCGGAAAGAAGATCCATTCAGCGTTGACGAGGTAGGGCAGATGTGGCTTTCGGGCGACGATCCGGAGCCCTGCGGTCTGCCCGCCGTATGCGCCGATCAGGTAGTCGCGGGCCGCAGCGACCTCCCAGGGTTGAGCGTCGAGAAACTTGCGTACGTCCGCCCGTGACTCGTCGACCGAGAGTCCCCAGAGAAGCAGAAAGAGGGCGATCGGCAGAACCGGCCATCCCCGCGCCGCCAATCCGCCATGCTGGCGGAGAAGATCGCCCAGCGCGCGGAGCGCCTCGGCGGCGAAGCCGGCGAGGATCACCCCCCAGAAGAGGTAGTAGCGCGTCTCCCAGTGGTTAAGCCCCATCAGCAACAGGTAGAGTAGTCCGGCCAGCAGCACCAGCTGCACCTCGCGCGTCCGGCGGCGCCAGAGAGCAAGCAGCAGCCCGGCGAGTCCAAGGATGGCCAGATACCGATTGACAAGCTTCTCAGTCACGCTGTAGCGCAGGCTCTGCCAGAGGGTCAGCGGGTAGCGCCGCAGCGCCTGTCCTGGATTGTAGAGCAGGACGTCGCCAAACGACTTGAACTTCTCCTCGAGCAGCCGCGTCCCATCCTGATTCGTCTTGCCCGCGACCAGCTCCGGATAGAACTGGGTCGCCATGTTCAGGTAGTTGGTATTGTAGAGGGGGGAGCCGTAACGGCGGGCGTTCAGATAGAGCCACGGCGAGACCGTCAGCGTAAAGACGACCACGAAGATTGCCGCCAGCCAGGCGCGGCGGCGCCAGTCAGTCTCGAAGAGATTGAGCAGAAGAATGCCGGCCAGACAGGTCGCGACCAGAAAGAGTCCGTTGTACCTGGTCAGATAGGCGAAGCCCGCGAAGATGCCGGAGAGGATGACCCGCTCGAGGATCTCCGACCGCCGGCTCAACAAAATAACGAGCGTGGTCAGGCAGAGGAGGAGGAAGAAGACATCGGTCGTCGCGTTGATCGAGAACTGCGGAAACTCGCCACTGACAATGAAGAGGAGTTGCGCGCCAAGCCCGACCCAGGCGCCGCAGAGCCGACGAAAGAGGAGGAAGATCAGCAGCCCGACCAGTGGCGCACAAACGACCGAGAGCCACTTTCCGAAGGCGAAGAGATCGGCGCCGCAGAGCTTTGCGCCAAGGGCGAGGACGACCGGGTATCCCGGCCCCTGGTACGTATTCTCCGGCATCTGGCCCAGCAGAATCCGCTGCGCATCGGGCGCGAAGAGGTGGTAGAAGTCGGTCTCCGTCGCATAATTGCCGAAGGGATGCTGCCGGGCCGGGACGATCAGAATCGCCAGATGGAGCAGAGCGATCAGAACCGGCAGAGCTGTCTTCAACTTCATCAGTCGTGGCCGCTCCACTGCTTACCAGCTTCCCTTCTTCATCTCCGCGAGCATGTACTCGGAAGCCCGCCAACTCAGGGCCATGATTGTCAGCGTCGGGTTCTTATGGGTTCCCGAGGTGAAGGCCGCCGCATCGACGACGAAGAGATTCCTGACGTCCCACGACTGATTGAACTGATTGAGGACCGAGGTCTTCGCGTCTGTTCCCATGTGGAGCGTCCCCATCTCGTGAATCGAATGGCCCGCCGGATCCGGCTCCTTTGGCAACCGGACATCCACCGCCCTGGCCGCGGCAAAAAGCTCCTCATACGTCCGGCGCATGTACTTGAACATCGCCAGATCGTTGGCATCCCACGGATGATGGATCTTCAGTACCGGCATTCCCCACTTGTCTTTCACCCCTGGGTCGAGCTCGACAAATTTCTTTTCGGACGGAAGCATCTCGCCGTGTGAAGCCAGAACGACCCGCGCTCCGGTCCACTTGCGAACCTCCTTCTTGTAGTCACTCCCAAAGCCGGGAATATTCTTGGCATTCTTGTCGGGACGCATGCGGATGCGTGATGACGGTTCGATCTGGAAGCCGCGCGCAAAGTCGCGCTTCTCGTTTGGCCGAAAGTAACCAAACCACGGAATGATGATATGCGCACCGCCAATGCCATCACCCGCCTCCCGTGGCTGCCAGAAGAGCTCGGGAAAGTAGGCCTGCGCGCCAACATCGAGGTGCTCGATGAAATTTCGCCCAACCTGACCACTCGAATTGGCGATCTGCGACTGGAGAATCAGCCGGGTGCTCTCGAGCGTCCCGCAGGCAACAATGACGGTCCGGGCCTTGATCTGCCGATCCTGCCCTGTCTTCTTGTCGATGTAGTTGACGCTGCTCGCCAACCCCTTCGCATTCAGATTGATCTTGTAGGCCATCGCCTCCGGAAAGAGGCGGAAGGTGCGGGGGTGCTGCTCGATCAGCGGCACCACCTGCCGAAAGGCCGAGTTGTAGAATGAATGGGTCTCGCAGCCATCATCGCAGGCTGAACAGAAATGGCACGGCGCATATCCGCCGTGCGGCCTGGTCAGCATGGCCCGGCGGACCTTGAGGGTTCGGACCCCGATCTTCTCTGCCGCCCGCTTGATCGCCAGATCAGAGCACTTGTAATTGACTGGCGGCAGGAAGTTGTCGCTGTCAGGAATATCGGGGTGGTTCTCCTTCTCGCCACAGACGCCCATGAAACGTTCGGCCTTGTCATAGTAAGGCGCAATATCCTGGTAGGTCAGCGGCCAGTCCTTGCCCTGGCCGTCAGCCGAGTAGGCGCGGAAATCGGTCTCGTTGAAGCGATTGGTAAACCGCCCCCAGTACATGGTCCTTCCGCCGACATTGCGGGCGCGGAACCATTCATAGGGCATCTTCTCCGGCGTCGTGTAGGGCTCGTCCTTCGAACTGCCGGTAATCGAATAGCGATTCTTGAACTCATCGCTGCGGCTCAGGGGAGTCTTGAAACCACGATTTGGATCTTCGTACGGGAAGGATTCGTGATATGGAAAATCGACCAGATGCTGGCGGAGCGCTCCTGTCTCGAGCATGGCCACCCGCAACCCTGCCTTGACCAGGACCCAGGCGGCCGTTCCACCGGCAGCTCCCGAGCCGATGATCACCGCATCATAAACCGGTTCGCGACGGACTACTCTCTTCTGCCCCTGACTCATACCAATACCTTTCCACGGCCCGGTCAGCACCCATATTTAACGTTCTTATGATTATTCATTTATAACGATCGGTCTGTTTGTAGCGCCGCTGCGGTGATCCGTTAACGGATGGATCCAGAGACCGGGCCTGCTATCTGAATCCATCGGCAAAACTCCACCGGACAGACCGCTCCACGTACTCTCCTCACAAATTTGGCAAAATAGTCCGGCAAGGTCAACTGGTTTGACTGTAAATCAACTAAACATCGCCCCCCAGGCCGCCGCGACGATGGCAAAAAGAAGCCCGGAGAGCCCGCAGACAGTGACCGCCGTCGCGGTGCTCAATCGTGTGGAGACGGCTGAATAGCCAATCCCAAGGAGAATCAGCTTCCAGATATAGAATATATCGAAATAACTGAGCAGCCCGGTCACAAATTTGGGCAGGCCAGTCACCCCAAAGAGGGGGAGGAACGCCGCGACATTCGAACCGATTGGATTACGGATATCGATCTCATCGACTGGTTTGACAAAGAGAATGAAGATGAAGAGGGCGACCGAGATGATCGAGACCGCGAGGAAGGCGTAGATCGTCACCGACCAGAGAGGAGCAAATCTGCTCTCGATGCCCATCATCATTGTCACCAGCTTGGCCACTCCGGCAATCGCGAGGGTGAGGATGACGATAAAGATAGCCGCCGTGACCGGAGTGATGATCCTGGTATATGGAGCGATTTTGGCCATTTGTTCACGCTGTGCCTCCGCCTGCTCCGGCGAGACCCGCCCCTCCTCGACCATGCGGTCGACCTCATCATTCATGTACTTCTCCATCGGCAACCTGACGGTCGTCACGAGAGCCGAGCCGACGGTCAGCGCAAGCAACAGTATCAGAGGCAAGGCCACGCCGGCCGCACGACCAATATCGGCAAAGGTCTCCCCCGGGGAGAAGTAGACGCCCGTCAGCCGGCTGATGAAATTGAGTTGTGGTGCTTTGATCTCTTCGAGCATAGTCCCTCCGTCGCGGAAGATGCCGCGGTGGCAGCAGATAATTGATTGACAATGGAACGAGGTTGGTCGGTCTTCAGTTCCCCCCTCACGCGGACTGGTCAGGGTGCCGCAGCGCGAGGGAGTCCCAGCGGATGCTAGCGCAGAACTTGTTGAATTGGAATTGCGGCCAGACAAATCGGCCCCAAAGCGGTCGCGGAGTGTTCAGTTGGGAAGGTGTGGGACTACCCACCAGCGAGCCGACGGACGGCATTGACCAGGTCGGGGATTTCGTAGGGCTTCTCGATAAAGTCGTCACAGGAGTCGACGATGAGGCGGGACTTTTCACTGTTGTTCTGGCCGGAGACGGCCAGAATCTTGATATCCGTGAGCTGGGGATTCGATTTGATGAGACGGGTCGCCTCGACACCGTCCATAACCGGCATGTCGAGGTCCATAAGAATGACGTGCGGATGGTCACGCTCGGCCATCTGCACCGCCTCGAGACCATTGCTGGCCTGGAGGATGGTGTAGTCATCCTCGAGCGCATAGGTGAGCATCCGGCGCACACCTTCAATATCGTCGACGATCAAAACCTTGGTCACGAGACTCTCTCAGTCAGTATTTCTCAGTCAGCATTATTGCCCAACCGGACCCTGTCGGTACCTATATCGACCTGCGGATCGCAATTAAGCTTATGGTGGCACATCTCACCACGGTCAGAAAGACTTTCGCGTAAAAATATCGAGCCTATCCACGATCCAGCGAGGATCATCGATCAGTTCGCGCGCTCCCGGCGGCCCCAGGAGGCCGGCAGACCAAGGCGCGAGACTGATACCCCTACCAGAATCAGCGCGGCTCCCAGTCCCCGGCGCAGGCCGAGTGCCTCACCAAAGACAAGGTAGGCAAAGAGAGCGGAAGAGACCGGCTCCAGCGCATAGAGGATTGCCGCGTGGGTCGAGGAGACGCTCTTCTGGGCACGTGTCTGGACGAGCGCCGCCAGACAGGTCACAATCAGCGACATATACCCGATCTGCCAGAGAAAGCGGGCATCGATCGGATTGAGCCGCGTCTCCAGCCCCGCCTGGCGCAGCGTCAGGTGGATCGACAGGGCCAAAACAGCCACGGTCACGACCTGGACGACGGCGAGGGTGCGGACATCGCTTCGCAGGGCGAAGGCAGTGGTCGCGGCAATATGAACCGCCCAGGCCACCGCGGCGCCAAGCACGAGGAGATCGCCCCAATTGACCGACTCCGCTCCGTTGGCAAGTCCCTGCCCGGGCATACTGAGCAGCAGGAAGCCGGCCAGGGCGACCAGCAGTCCGGTCAGATGCTCACGCTTGGGCTGGGTGCGGAAGATGACGTAGGCGACCACCGGAGTGAAGACCATGTAGAGTCCGCTGATGAACCCGGCCTTCGAAACCTGTGTAAAGACCAGCCCGCTTACATAGAGGGCAATCCCGGTAAAACTGCAGAGACCAAGCAGAACTCCGTCGCGAATCTCGGCTGGTGAACTCCGCCGCACGTGGCGCCAGAAGAAGAGCAGAAAAACGATCGAGGCCAGACCAAAACGTGCCGTCGTATAAAATGACGGTGAGTGGGTCGCGAGGATGTCCTTGGTGATGACGTGTGAGGTTCCCCAGATCAGGGCCAGTGCGATCAGAGATCCTTCGGCCCGCCACGACGATCGACTATTATCATTTTGCTCTGATTTCATACCACTCATTGTGCGGTCAATTCCAGCCTGAACAAGCCCGGCACAGACAAGATAGCGGAGTGGCCGCGGATGACGCAAGCGATCGCCCGGCAAATGAGCCCGCCCGCCGGCCCCGCGGAGATGTGGCCTGCCAGATGGAGCTCCGGCCTGGTCAGGCTCCGGACTCCTGACCAAGTTCCATCGCAAAGGGGTTGCTGTTCTGCCAGCCGGTTCGACCAGTCTGCCGATAGTTCTCGAGGCGTCGGATGGTCACCTCACAGAAGAGTGGATCGATATCCATCGTCAGGCAGCGGCGCCCGGTCATTTCGGCGGCGAGGAGGGTCGTGCCGGCATGGGCAAAGAAATCGAGCAGCGTGTCGCCCGGGGCGGAGCTGGCGTCGATGATGCGCAAGATCGACTTGAGGGGCTTCTGGGCATAGCATCCGTTGACGTTCTCCTCCATACGGTAGAAGACCTGCTGGATATCGATCCACACATTGCCCGCCCGGAGTGTCTCCCCGCGGCCCCGCGCCGTATTCTCGGTTCGCTCTCCGGAGATGTCCTTGTAGTAACCTTTGACCTTCTTGGGGATGTCGGTATATTGCGGCTGAAAGCGCGGACAGCCGCGCACATAGTAGAGCAGCTCCTGCCGCACGCTCATCCAGTTCTGCTGGGTTCCATAGCCGCGCTGATTGCGCATAGTAATCAGACTGCGCGAGGTGAAGCCCGAGTCGCGCATCATGACTATGATCTCCGGCAGGGGCGCGAAACCATTGTTCTGATCAGCACCGGTCCAGAGGTAGAGGCTCGCATCGGCCGCGAGGTGGGCCGCCGTGTTCGAGACGATCTGGCGACACCATTCGGCATAGGCGTCGACGCGGCGCTGCTCGAAGGCGACAAAGTTGTAGGGTGGATCGTGAATCGCCAGTGTCGCTGGCGGGAACCCGCCTGTTTGCCCGCCTGATTGCCCGCCTGATTGCCCGTCTGATTGCCCGTCTGATTGACAGAGGCGCGCGACGGCGGTCGCCGATCCGGCGTCGAGGCAGCCGACACGATGACCCCGGCGCGGGTCCTCCCAGACCTCTCCCGGAGCGAGCCGGCAGACTCCGGCAAGTCTCGCGCGGATCGCCTGATCACGATCCAGTCTTGGCAACGGATGCTTCTTCATCGTCATTCAGCCTGTCTGGCGCAACCTTTCGCCCTCTCGATCTGACCGCCCGGTGGGTTGGTGTTGACTTTACCCCGCGAAGACAGATTATTATACATACTGTTAAGAGCGCGCTGATCGCGTCCCGGTGAACCTGTACTAGCCTGGCCGAGAGCCGATTTTAACCAGGTGTAATCTGAGCAAGGACGTTTATGAACTATAACTTTGAACTCATCAAGCGCTACGGAACGGTTCTCGCGGGCGGGGTGACCTCGCCAACCATTCTCAACATTCTGATCACCTCGGTCTGTGACATGCGCTGTCGCCACTGTTTCTTCACGGAAGAGCTGGACGATCCGGCCCGCAAGAAGCAGCAGATGACCACGGCCCAGCTGGCGCGGGTCAGCGAGACCCTCGGCGGTCGGCTGCCCATCCTGATCATTGCCGGCGGCGAGCCATTCACCCGCAAGGACCTGCCGGAAGTTGTCCGCGCCTTCTACGAAAACAACCAGCTCGAATCGGTCTATCTGATGTCGAATGGTGGAATCCAGCAGCGAATCATGCCCGATGTGCGGCGCATCCTCGAAGAGTGTCCGAAGCTCAACGTGACCGTCGCCCTCGGCATCGATGGCCTGAAAGAGGATCACGAGAAGATCCGTGGCAAGGCCGGCAGCTGGGAGAAGGCGATCAGCACCGCGCGGCAACTGCAGGAGATCCAGCGCGAGATTCCGCGTCTCGATGTTCAGACCTGTACCTGCTTCATGAACTCCAATCAGGAGCGGATCTTTGAGTGGTACGACTTCCTCCGCTACGACCTGAAACCAGACAAGATCAACGTCAACTATATCCGTCCGCCTTCCGCGAATGCAGAGGAGCTTAACATCGACCTCAGCCGCTACCGGCGCCTGGCGACGATGATTGACGACGACTCGCGCCGCGGAGTGATCAAGAACCACTACAAGGGGTCGGGCGGCTACTTCAAAGCGGCGGTCGACATCTATATGCACGAGCTGATCGCCCGCACCGAGGAGACCCAGAAGGCGCAGCTGCGCTGCTTTGCCGGAACGACGGGCGGGGTGATCTACGACGAGGGAACGGTCTCCAGCTGTGAGAACCTCGATCCGATTGGCAATCTCCGCGACTACAACTGGGATTTCAACGCCCTCTGGCACTCACCGGAACTGAAGGCGCGTCGGGAGCAGATCAGGAACGGCTGCTTCTGTACCCACGAATCGAACTGCTACTACCCCTCGCTGGCCTTCAATCCGAAGCACCTGATTCAGATCAAGCGACTCGAACGGCAGTTGAAAAAGACGAGTGAGGCCAAGCCCGCCCCTGCGCTGACGCCACGTTCGGCCCTCGGCGCCGACTAAATCCAAAGATCGAAGAGAGCGATCGAAGAGGGAGATGACCACCGTGGTCATCTCCCTCTCCCCCACACCACCAGAATGTCTCCTCCGGAGAATGTCGAATCGTATCGGAAGAATATGTCGGATACCCAGGCAAATCGTTTTCTGATCGTCACCTCAGACACCGGTGGAGGCCATTCGAGTGCAGCGGCGGCCATTGCCGAAGGCTTGCACCAGTCGCTCAACCAGGGGTGTCTGGTCAAAATCGTGCGGGCGATCGAAGAGTCCCACTTCTTTGCGCGAATGATGGCCGACCTCTATAACTACCTTCTGCGCCATCACCAGGACCTGGTCAAGTACTACTACCGGGCCATCGAGCATCTGCGTCCATACGAATCGAGTCTCGTCTACCGGCTCACCGGACGTTACATCAAGCAGCTCTTCGAAAAGTTCTGTCCGCAGATTCTGGTCTCGGTCCATCCGATGACCCAGCACTTCTTCGCCCGTTCACTCCGTGAGCTTGGGCTGCTCGACCGAATTCCAATGGTCACGGTCGTCACCGATCCCTGCTATGGATTCTGGCAGGGGTGGGCCTGTGACGAGGTCAGCCTCTACCTGGTCGCGACTGAGGAGGCCCGTCAGCAGCTGATCGACTATGGAGTGCCGGCGGAGAAGATTCGGATCAGCGGTATTCCGATCCACTCCCGTTTCCGGCCGGCGGATGAGGAGAGTCGGGTTGCGGTGCGGCGTGAACTAGGTCTGAATCCTGAAAAGTTCACCATCTTCATCAACGCCGGTTGGATTGGTGGCGGGAACATCCCCCAGATCTACGAGGAGCTGGTTCGGGAGGGGATGGACCTGAAGGAGACGCAGGCCATCTTCCTGGCTGGCCGGAACGACCGGCTCCATTCACAGATCAGTCGGCTGGCCCGGCAGGCGCCATTTCCAACGCGAGTCATCGGGTACACCAACGCCATGGAGAAATTGATGGGCGCCGCCGATGTCATGATCTCAAAGCTGGGTGGTTTGACGACCTTCGAAGCGCTGGCCTCCCGACTGCCGATCATTGCCGACACTGTCACCCCCCCGATGCCGCAGGAGGCGCGGACCGCTCACCTGATCGCGCAGAACCGGGCGGGTCTGCTGCTTCGGAATGTCCGGGACATTGTCCCGCTCGTCCGGCGCCTGACCAATGAGAGCGGCGAGCTCGAGCATATGCGCGCGGCGACGTCGCGGCTGGCGATCCCGGACGCGACCCAGCGAATTGTCGCTGAACTTCTCCGGAAGATTGAAGACCGGGTGGTCGCCAATGGCGCCCTGACGCCGGCTGCCCCTGCGCCAGCCGAAGACCTCCGGCTCTCCTCCGCTGGCCATTCCGGCTGAGCCGAGCCGGGAGCGGCGGAGTCGACCCACGCCCCGGCTGGGGCCTCTTCCCGCCTGCGCCACCCGACCACGCCTCCGTGATCCACACTCTGGCGCCTTTCACCCGTCCGACTCCCGGTTCCGTGACCTCTCTCTCGGTTTACTGGAAAAGAGAACGATCTTTCGGTAGAGTGTCGGTTTAATTCTACTAATTTACACTCAGGTTGCCCTGCCTCAGGGCGGCCACAGACAGGAAATATGAGCTTATTAC